>JAEELJ010000050.1 GCA_016288855.1 Acholeplasmatales bacterium | reverse complement strand
TAAAGTTAAAGAGCAAAAGGATCAAGAGCGTCTTGAACGTGAGCGTCAAAGAATGGAAGCTAAGAGACTTGCTGAACTTGAACGTGAACGTAAGAGAGAAGCTCGTAAGCGTCGTCTAGAAGAAGCTGCATTAGCACGTCAAAAGGATTTAGAACGCGAACGTATCGAAGAAGAGCATGCATTAAGAGCTATTTCTCCAGAAAAGCAAGCAGAAATGGATGCTATGAAGCCTTTAATGGAATCTAATCGTGACTATTTAAAGAAATTACGTCAAGATGCTATTGATGCTAAGTTAGCTGAAGAAAAGGCTATGGTTGATGCTAGTGCTCCAGTAAGACGTAAGGATGAATATGATGATTTATCTGATGAAGAATTAGAAGCATTATTGAAGCAAAACGATATGGAAAACCAAGGCGAGGCTACACCAGAGCCTGAGGCTCCAGTAGAAGAAAAGCCTAAGAAGACTGTTAAGAAGGTTGTAAAGGCTAAGAAGGAAGAAGCTCCTAAAGAAGAAGCTAAGCCTGCTTCTAAGTCTAAGAAGAAAGCAAAGACAAAGGTTGATACATCTAAGGATTTAGATGATATGACTGATGAAGAGCTTGAAGCATTATTAAGTCAAAATATGGAAGAAGGATTAGCTTCTGATGATCAAGCATTACCTGCTGAAGAAACATTAGAAGAAGCACCTTCAGAAACTCCAGTAGAAGAGGCTTCACCAAAAGAAGAAAAGAAGAGCAAGATTGCAGTAAAGAAGCCTCAAAAGAAGGGTAACCCTAATTTCGGTAAGAAGAAGGCTGAACCTAAGGAAGAAGTTCCAGTAGAAGAAGCACCTACTGAAGAGATTCCAGAAATGACTGAAGAGGAAGCACAAAATGCTCAATCTAAGGCTATTCAAGATGCAATGTCTTCTAAACATGATGATATTGCTGATACAGACATTGATGATTTAAGTGATGCTGAATTAGATAAGCTAATGGCAGAAAATGGTTTGTTTGAAGAAGAAGAGAACGCAAGTGATGCTGATTTAGAAGATAAGCCAAAGAAAAAGCCAACAATTTCTTTAAAGAAGAAAAAATAGTAGATAGTATAAATTTATCATTTTAAAAGGTGTTGATTTGATGGATGATGAAGTAAAGACTACAAAAGAAAAAACAGAAAAAATCTCAAAATCTACAATTGTAGGTACTGTTTTAGGTATATTCATGTTAATCCTTTGTATTTATATTACTTGTAAAGTAATTTATGGTAATGTAAACAATCAACCACCAAGCATATTTAGTCTATCTATATCTTATGTTCCAACAGAATCTATGGAACCAACAATTGATAAAGGTGATTATGTACTATTTCAAAATTCATCTTATGATAAGGCATATGTTGGTGATATTGTAATATATTATTCTAGTGCGGATAGTAAATTTATTATTCATAGAGTAGTAGGTAAGGTTTCTAATGGTGAATTAGAAAAAATTGATTATGATCCATCTGTAACTGGCTTAAGCTATGAAGATATGTCATTATCTATTGATTATTACTACTCAGTAAAAACAACTGATGAATGTAAGGATTACTTAATTACATTAGGAGATAATAATATTGCATTAGACAGTACACCTGTTACAAGAGATATGTATCAGGGAAAATTCATAATGGTGGTAGGTATTATGAGCTTTTTATCAGGTGGAGTAAATAAAAATCTTATATTCTTCATATTAATTATTATTTTCGTATTAATGATTGGTCTTCAGGTATGGAATATCTATATTAAGAATAAGACTGAAAAGTTAAAGAAAGAAAACGAAAATAAAGAAGATGAATTAATTAAGATGAGAGAAGAATTAAGAAAAGAAATGCTAGAGGAATTAAAACTTCAAAATCCTGATCTAGCAAATACTAATTTACCTGATAATAATGAAAAGCCAGAAACACATTTAACTACTGACAATATAGATGATAGCGAACATAAAAAATTAATGAAATAACATTAACCCACACTTAATTGTGTGGGTGTTTTTTATGACCGTTAAAAATTTAATAAAAATGACTAATGTACATAATTATGCTGTAATTATGCTAGAAAGAAGGCGATGATATGCAAATTATACCAATTAAAGATTTAAGAGATACAAATAAAATATCAGATTTATGTAATGAAACAAATGAACCAATTTTTATAACTAAGAATGGTTATGGCGATATGGTTGTAATGAGCATTAAAACTTATGAAGAAAAGCTAGAAAAAATTGAAATGTACGAAGGTATATTAGCAGGTCTTTCTAATGCTGAAGAAGGCAAAACAATAAATGGACCAAAAGCATTAAAGGAATTAAGAGAAAAATATGGTCTATAATTATGAATTCACTGAATTAGCTATTAAGGATGAATCAATAAGGCATGTACTCATAAAAAAACTATATACTTGTTTTTAAAATATATGAAAATAAAATTGTTTTTCTTAGATTTAAGTATTCTAAACAAAATAGATTATTATAAATGCTTAATATAGATATTAGTTTAGCAAGAAAAAAAGTAACTGACGTTAACGATAGTATTTAACTTTCACCCGTACTAAGTAGTACGGGTTTTTATGTTAATGGACTAGTTAGAAAAAATAGAGAAAAGTTGAAAAATAGTTGAAAACACGCTTCTTGCTTATATATAATAATTATAAGGAATTAGTAAAGATTATTAGGAGGTAAATAATATGAGAAATAATTATAAAAATGTAATAGAAAATCTTGAAAAAGAGAGTGCATATGAAATTGCAATGTCTAGAATTTTAAATGAAATTGTTATCGGTGATAAGAAAATTAATGAAATAAATGAAGAATTCTTAAAATATGAAGAAAAATATGTAACTTATTTAGATATGCTAGATTCTTTAGATATTGACGAAGATGAATTAATGGTTATTGAAATCTTATTAGAGAAAATCGATAAGTATAATTTTATCAAAGCATTAATTAGTGAAACTGTTAATAACATTAAAATTATTACTGAATTAGATATGACAATATTAAAGAAGAATAAACATACTGTTAATTTACTTACTATAATTAACAAGTATCCTGGCATTAGTCATAATGATTTAGCTACAAAGTTAGAGCTCGAAAAATCTAATTTAACTAAGACGATAAATAGTATTGAAGAATTAGATTTGATTTCAAAGACTAAAAAAGGAAGGAATGTATTTTATTTCTTAACAAGCAAAGGAAAAAAGTATGATAATATGATTTGAAGTTAACCTAAATCATAATGAAAATATTAAAATCTATAATTAGTGTACTAAGAAAATATCCATTAAATTGTATTTGTAATGCTTTACTTTATTTATGAAAACATTTTATGAAAATCGATATTTTAGTATATTGAAATTGTCTTTTTTAAGTGGTAAAATTAGTTAAATCATTAAATATTTAATTTACGGAGGATTTTATGGCATATTTTTATGATGAACCATCTCATACATTTAGTGAATATTTATTAGTACCAGGATATACTGGACCAGAGAATATTCCTGCAAATGTAAGTTTAAAAACACCACTTGTTAAGTTTAAGAAGGGTGAGACTCCTGCAATTATGATGAACATTCCACTTGTTTCAGCAATCATGCAGTCAGTTTCTAACGATACTTTAGCTATCGCATTAGCTAAGGAAGGTGGAGTTTCATTTATTTATGGCTCACAATCAATTGAAAATGAAGCAGCAATGGTTAGAAGAGTTAAAAACTATAAGGCTGGTTTCGTTGTTTCTGATTCAAATTTAACACCTGATGCAACACTAGCAGATGTATTAGAATTAAAGGAAAAGAGTGGACATTCAACATGTGCAGTTACATCAGATGGTACAGCTAATGGTAAATTAGTTGGTATTATTTCATCAAGAGATTATAGAGTTTCAAGAATGTCTTTAGATACTAAGGTTTCTACATTCATGACTCCATTAGATAAGATGGTTACTGCTCCTGAAGGTACATCTTTAAAGGAAGCTAATGATATTATTTGGGATCATAAGCTAAATAACTTACCTATCGTTGATAAGTCAGGTAAGCTTGTTGCTTTCGTATTTAGAAAGGACTATTCTCAGCATAAGGAAAATCCAAATGAATTATTAGATTCTCATAAGAGATATATCGTTGGTGCAGGTATTAACTCAAGAGACTTTAGAGATAGAGTTCCTGCATTAGTAGAAGCTGGTGCTGACGTATTATGTATTGACTCTAGTGAAGGTTATTCTTGCTGGCAAGCAGAAGCTATTAAATGGATTAGAGAAAAATATGGTGATACTGTTAAGGTTGGTGCAGGTAACGTTGTTGATGGAGAAGGCTTCCGTTTCTTAGCTGATGCTGGTGCTGACTTCATTAAGATTGGTATCGGTGGCGGTTCTATTTGTATCACTCGTGAAACAAAAGGTATCGGACGTGGTCAGGCAACTGCAGTAATTGATGTTGCAAAAGCACGTGATGAATATTATAAAGAAAAGGGTATCTATATCCCTATTTGCTCAGATGGTGGTATCGTATATGATTATCATCTAACATTAGCTTTAGCTATGGGTTCTGATTTCTGTATGTTAGGTAGATATTTCGCAAGATTCGATGAATCTCCTACAAACAAGGTATTAGTTAAGGGTACATATATGAAGGAATACTGGGGCGAAGGTTCTGCAAGAGCTCGTAACTGGGCTAGATATGACCTTGGCGGAGATAAGAAGTTATCATTCGTTGAAGGTGTAGATTCATATGTTCCATATGCTGGTTCTTTACATGATAATGTTGCATTAACTTTATCAAAGATTAGACATACAATGTCAAATTGTGGTGCTAACTCAATTGAAGAATTACAGAAGAAGGCTAAGTTAACATTAGTATCAAGTGTATCAATCGTTGAAGGTGGAGCACACGACGTATTAGTTAAGGATACAAATACTAATAATTAATCCATTCGTAAATATATAATAAATAAGTAGGATTAACCTTAAAAGTGTAGGTTAGTCCTATTTTTTACGCAAAATAAAATAAATAGTACAAAAAGAAAACATTTCCATAAAAATGTAAACGTTAAATTTAATTTGTTTTATATTTGTGTGCTTGTATGTTTTAAAAGAAATGTGCTATAATCAATATGATAAATTGATAAATGTCATTCAGGAGGGATTTAAATGGCTAAGTTAGTTGTAAATGACTTAAATGTTAAGGGCAAGAAGGTTCTTATTCGTGTTGATTTCAATGTACCTATGAAGGACGGTAAAATTACAGATGAAACACGTATTAAGGCTGCATTACCTACAATTAAGTATGTAATTGATAATGGTGGAAAGGCAATCGTATTCTCACATTTAGGAAGAATTAAGACTGCTGATGATTTTAAGAAAAATGATATTGCACCTGTTGCAGTAAGATTATCTGAATTAATTGGTAAGCCAGTTAAGTTCGTTAATGCAACAAGAGGCAAAGAATTAGAAGATGCTGCTAAGAATTTAGCTGAAGGCGAAATATTAATGTTCCAAAACACTCGTTATGAAGATTTTGACTTAGAAACTGGTAAGGAAGTTAAGAAGGAATCTAAGAACGATGCTGAATTAGGAGCATATTGGGCATCTTTAGGAGATGGCTTATTTGTTAATGATGCATTCGGTACTGCACATAGAGCTGCAGCATCAAATGTTGGTATTGCATCTAATTCAAAGCAAACAGCAGCTGGTTTCTTACTAGAAAAGGAAATCAAGTTCATTGGTGGTGCTGTTGACGAACCAAAGAGACCTTATGTTGCAATCCTAGGTGGTTCTAAGGTTTCTGATAAGATTGGTGTTATTGAAGCATTAATCAACAAGGCTGATAAGGTTTTAGTTGGTGGTGCTATGATGTTCACTTTCTTAAAGAGTGAAGGAAAGAATATTGGTGCTTCACGTTGTGAAGATCAAGAATTCGTTGATTTAGCAAAGAGCTTACTTGCTAAGGCAAATGGTAAGATTATTCTTCCAGTAGATGCAGTAGTTAATACTAAGTTTGAAGATACAAAGGGTACTGCTAAGTCTGTTGATGCATTCGCAGCTGATGACATGGGCTTAGATATCGGACCTAAGACATTAGAATTATTTGCTAAGGAATTAGCTGGTGCTAAGACAGTAGTTTGGAATGGACCTATGGGTGTATTCGAAATGAAGAATTACGCAGCAGGTACAATTGGCGTTTGTGATTTACTTGCAAACTTAACTAAGGAAGGCGCATCTACAATCATCGGTGGTGGTGATTCTGCAGCTGCAGCTGAACAGTTAGGATATGCTTCTAAGGTATCTCACATTTCAACTGGTGGTGGAGCTTCATTAGAATATCTTGAAGGAAAGACTTTACCAGGAATTGCTTGTGTATCTGATAAGTAATATTAGAATTTAAGTTTATTCAAAAAATATAATAAATCGGAGGAGAAATAAGTATGAATAAGGAAATCGTAGTTAAAAGTACTGTAGGTTTACATGCACAGTTAGCAGCAAAGGTTGTTCAAGCTGCATCAAAATACTCAGTAGACATCTTTTTACATTATAAGACAGAGACAATTGATGTTAAGTCTATTTTAGGTTTAATGTCTCTTGCAATCCCTTCTGGGGAAAATGTAGTAATTGAAGCTAATGGCGATCAAGCTGAGGCTGCAATTGAAGATATCGCATCTATTCTTGAAAAGTAATTAATATATTGAGAGGTTAGTATTAATTAAGCTTCAAATTTAAAAAGAGAGTAGAGGTAGGGCATATGAGAAAACCAATGCTAGCTGGCAATTGGAAAATGAATAAGACTAGAGATGAAGCAATACAATTCATGTTAGCTGTTCAAGATAACTTGCCAAAAACAGTGGAATCAGTCGTATGTGCTCCAGCTATAATTCTAAGAGACATGGTTAAAAGAGCAACAACATTACATATTGGTGCTCAAAATATGCATGAATGTGAATCTGGTGCATTTACAGGTGAAATATCACCAGTGATGCTAAAGGACACAGGTGTTGAATATGTTATTTTAGGACATAGTGAAAGAAGAGCTTTATTTAGCGAAACTGACGAAAAGGTTAATGCTAAAATTAAAAAAGCTTTAGAATTTGGTTTAAAGCCAATGTTATGTGTTGGAGAATATTTATCAGAACGTGACGCTGGGAAAACAAATGAGGTTTTAGAACGTCAAGTGTCAAAAGCATTTGATGGGGTAGTTATTGAAAAGCCTAGTGATATAGTAGTAGCCTATGAACCTATTTGGGCAATAGGTACAGGTAAAAGTGCTGACTCATATATAGCAGAGGAAGCATGTGCTTATATAAGAGGCATATTAGCAAAAATCTTCTCACCAAGAATCGCTGAAGAAATTCGTGTATTATATGGTGGATCTGTAACAGCTATGAACATAAGGGAGTATGTTGCACAGCCAGATGTTGATGGTGCATTAGTTGGTACAGCATCATTAAAAGAGGATGCCTTCTTAGATATGGCACTAGCATTAAAACAAGTAGTAAAGAGATCTGATTAGATCTCTTTTATTTTTTCAAAAAAGAAAAAGAGAAGAATTATCTTCTCTTCATATAGGCTTCATATGCTAATACGCATGCTGCAACACTAACATTAATTGAGTTTTGTCTTCCTTCCATTGGAATATAAACTTTAATGTTTTTATTATCATACCAAGCTTGATTAATACCAAATCTTTCGTTTCCAACTACAATTGCAATCTTACCTGTATAATCATAAGATTTATAATCTAAACCAAGCTTTGGTTCACCTAAATAAATATCATATCCATTATTTAGTAAGTAATCTTGTGCTTCATTATATGTCATTTGTAATGATGGAACAATTAAATTACATCCTCTTGCGGATGCAGTTAATTTTGGATTATTAATTTTAGTAATTGAATCTACTAATATAACTGAGGCATTAATAGATTCTAATGTTCTTAATATTGTACCAACATTACCTGGTAATTCTAGGTGATCTAGGACAATAACAAAATCATTTTTTAAGAATTCAGTTTTACTTATTTCGTTAATTTTAATTTTTGCAATAATACCGCAATGATTTTCTTTTAATTGTATTGCTTTATAAGTTGATTCAGAAATCTCATAAGATTCCTTTGCGTGATTAATTAGCTTATCTAATAATTCCTTTGTTTCATCTTTATTTATAAGCTCAGTTGTATATAAAAGAAGTGGAATTTCTAGATTATAATCTAGTGCTATTTGTAATACAGTTAAATCATCTGATACTGTATAAGAAAGGTCTTTATTTGTATTTTTTATAAAATCTTTAAAGTCTTTAAATATTTCATTTGATTTAGAAATAATCATATTCTATCACCTCGCTTATTATAGCATAAAAACGATATATGTGATTATTATTTTTAATTTTGTATTTAATATTACATTTTTATTTAATTATTAGTGCTATAATAAAAATATGTGAGGTGTTTATTATGAGAAAGATAGTAAATATATTTGGAATTGGATTAGGTGTATTAATATTAGCTTCTTGTAAGACTAATAATATAACTACATCAAGTAATGAATTAAGTACAACAACTACTACTGTTGTAGATGATTATGAATTAAAAATCACATGTCCATCAGGTGCACCTATTTTAAGTATTGCATCTGCAGTAAGTGATTTTAGTGGAAATATAGACACAGAAAATGTTGGAGTTGATGCATCAACTTTACCTGTTGCATTCCAAACAGGAAGTGCAGATTTAATTATTGCACCTGTAAATACTGGAATGAAATTATATTCTTTAGGTAAAAGTAATTATAAGCTTGCAGGTGTTGTAACATGGGGCAATACTTATTTAGCATCTACTAAGGAATTTGTCTTAGATGATATAACAGATACTGATTTAGTATTATTTGGTCAAAATACAGTTAATTCTTTCGCAATTAACTATATTTTAGAAGAAAAAAATATAACACCAAAAAGTGTTACTTATTTAGGAACAGCTCAAAACACACAAGCTCAGATTTCATCTGATAAGATTTGTATGACTGCTGAACCAATGCTTTCAAATGCAATTAAAAGAATTGATGAAGAAGTATATTATGAATCTATATCAGATTTATATATATCATTAACAGAACATAATTTGCCACAGGCTGCAATATTTGTAAATCCTAATACTTTAGTAGAACATGAACAATTAGTTAATCAATTCTTAGCTATGATTGATTTAGTAGATGAATATTCTAAAACTAATCCATCTAAGGTTAGATTAGATGCAATACCTTTAGGATTAACTATTGCAGAAGATATCTGTGAAACTGCAATCCCTAACAGTAAAAT
>JAEELJ010000049.1 GCA_016288855.1 Acholeplasmatales bacterium | reverse complement strand
ATATAGATAATACTTTATACGAAATAAAAGATAGAACTATAGAATCTAATATAAATGATTTAAAAGATAATACATTTACTAAAGGTATTAATAAAGGTATACCTTTTATATATTTATTAAAGTTAGGTTTAAAGTATAGTAGGATTAATTTATTAAAAATGATTATATCATTTATTGTATTATCATTAACTATAATTATTTCATTTATAACATTTAATTTAATTTAATGATGTTTAATCCAGCAGATTATTATAATAAAAATAGTAATATAGATTCATTTATGGTAAGTGGTAATGCATATTCAATGAATGGACTAGATACTAAGCTTAATGAAAAAGGAATTAAAAATACAGCTATTTATGATGATATAGTAAAAGTTGTAAGAAGCGAAGAAGAAGCAGATTATTATGAGTATGGGAAATATTTTATTTTAAGTGATGATTTAGATGATTTTTCTTTTGATATATATGGTAACGAGCTTTTAAATGATAATGATATTTATGTTTCTAAAATTATATTACAAGAACTTGGAATAGATGAATTTGAAGAATCATTTGAAGTATCTATTTCAGATGATGTATATAATGTCTCTGGAGTTATAGATTATAAATATGATGAATTTAAATATTTAATTGTTTATAAGAATAAAATATCTAATAAGCAATATCATTCTATAATTATAGAAGATATAAGCTATGATGATTTTAGTATGTTAGAAGGATTAAGTATTGAAAATGAGTTATATAATGAAATGGCATCCTATGAAACTTATAAGGATTCAATTAATCAAGTTTTACTTGTCGTTTTTATATCATTTTCTATATTTAATATTTTTGTTATTACAAATTATTTGGTTCATACATTTATAGATAAAAAAGATGAAATAAGAAAAATAAGATCATTAGGCTCGAGATTATTTGATATATTAATTATGTTTTTATCTTCACTTATGATAGTAGTGTTATCATCTATTATTGTGTCTATAATTGGATATTTAATTATTTGCCCTATGATAAATAAAACTATTAGCGGAAACAGTCCTATATTAGTTAATTATTTAGGATTGAATTTCTTATCTTTACTGGTTTTAGTTTTAGAAATTATTATAGTTATACTACCATCAATTATTTTTGCGTATTTTAAAGTAGAACGTAAAAAGTAGATTATTGGAGTGCTTTAGCACTCCTTTTTTCTTGAAAAAAATATATTATTATTTTATAATAAAGGTGTTTAAGAGAGTAGAAGGCCAATAGGTTGTTTTCTCGTCAGTACGATTAAAATCCGGGACTACATTAAATTTCGAGACTTAAGCGTAGAGGGGATACTATGCTTATAGTTTAATGTATACCCGTTTTTATTTTAAAATTTTAATAGGAGTTGGTAAAATGGAAGAGAAGGTTTTACATTATGAGACCATGACTAAGGATGAGACTATTAAAGGATTAGAAACTAATTCATTAAATGGTTTAACTGAAGAAGAGGCTAAGAAGAGATTAGAAAAATATGGTACTAATGAGCTTAAGGAAAAGAAAAAGAAAAGCTTTATTCAAATTTTTTTATCTCAATTAAATGATCCAATGATTTTTGTATTGTTTGCGGCAATAGGTGTTACTATGGTTGTATCTATTTATGAAACAGTACAAGCTGGGTATTTTGATTTCCTAAATATTGGTGACTGGCCTGATGTTATTATTATTTTAGCAGTAATAATTTTAAATGCGGTTATTGGTACTGTGCAAGAGATTAAGGCTGCAACATCACTTGAGGCATTAAAGAAAATGTCTTCGCCTGAAACAACTGTAATAAGAGAAGGTAAACGTTATAGAATTAAAGCAAGAGATTTAGTTCCTGGAGACTTAGTTATTGTTGAAGAAGGAGATACAGTTGGTGCTGATATTAGATTAATTGAAGCTATAAATTTAAAATGTACTGAAGCAAGCTTAACTGGTGAATCTGTACCAGTTGAGAAAAAAGATGATGCTGTATTTACTGACGATGTTGCCTTAGGTGATAGGGTAAATATGCTATTTATGTCTACTGTTGTTGCATATGGTAGAGGGTGTGGTATCGTTACATCAACTGGAATGAATACAGAAATTGGTAAGATTGCAACATCACTTGAAAATGAAGAAGATGATGAAACACCATTACAAAAGGTTTTAGCTAAATTATCTAAGGTGTTAGGCTTAATTACACTTGCTATTGTAGTTGTAGTTTTATTAGTTGAATTCATATGGATATTTATCCATGGTAATCAACATATATTATCTGAATGGATAGATGCAGTGCTATCTTCTATATCACTTGCGGTTGCGGCAGTACCTGAAGGCTTGGCTGCAGTTGTAACAATTGTATTATCTATTGGCGTTTCAAGAATGGTTAAAGCAAATACTATTGTAAGAAAGCTACCTTCTGTTGAAACATTAGGTGCAGTAAGTGTTGTTTGTAGTGATAAAACAGGTACATTAACACAAAATAAGATGACTGTTGTTGAAGCATTTGCTGATTTAAAGAATCATGAAAATGTATTATTTAATCCATCAAATCAAGAGCAGGATTTAAGATTATTAGCTAAGGGTATGTCATTATGCTCTAACGCAACAGTTGATGAGGGATTATATGGAGATCCTACTGAAATCGCATTAGTTGATTTTGCAAATAAGTTTGATATGCATAAGCGTGCTTTAGAAGAAAAGGAACCTAGAATTAAGGAATATCCTTTTGATTCAGTAAGAAAAATGATGTCAACAATGCATGATTATGATGGGGATCATATTGTATATACTAAGGGCGCAATTGATTCTATCCTTAAGCATACAACTAAGATTATTGTTGATGGTGTAATAAGAGATATTACAGAAGATGATTTAAGAATTATTAATGAGCAAAATAGAATTTATTCTTCTAAAGCATTAAGAGCATTAGCGCTTGCAATGTCATATCAGGATGAACTTGAAGAAGAGGATTTAATATTTATTGGACTTGTTGCAATGATAGACCCAGAGCGTCCTGAGGCTAAGCCTGCGGTTTTAATGTTTAAGGAAGCTGGTATTACAACAGTTATGATTACAGGTGACCATAAGGATACAGCT
>JAEELJ010000048.1 GCA_016288855.1 Acholeplasmatales bacterium | reverse complement strand
GTGGTGAAAATAACAAAGTTAAAGATTAAAATAAATATCCTTTAGAGAAATCCTTACAGTGAATCATAGCTTCAGCATTTTCTTTAACTGCAGGTCTAATTAGTCCTTTATGGTTATAGTAGTCGTAGAACATATTCCAGTGTTCAGGAAATAATTCTCTTAAAGATAGTATTACGTTTGATTTTAACCAAAAATTCATTATGAAATGGATAATATTAGAAGCAGGGGAATCCACAACCCTGCTTTTTATTTTGCAGAAAACTATTCAAAAATTCCACTATTTTGAAAAAGTGGAAAAAATGAAAGAAAAACTTTCAAAACACTGAAACAAAAACTTTCAAAACACCGAAACAAAAACTTTCAAAACACCGAAAATCATTTGACATATAAGCTACTTTTGTATATGGAATTTTAAAAGTGTAGGTTATTGGCCTTCAGAAATGTAGGTTAATGGTCTATACTTTTTCTTTTTGTTATAATACTCCTAGGAGTATTCGTAGAGGTTAATAACGATGAGAAAAGACATATACGAGAGGATGAAAATAATGAAGCAAAATGATATAAAGCCAAACTATGCAACCCTATCAAAACCTGATATATCACAAAAGAAGAACCAATAAATGAAGGTAATTATTGGCACTATGTAGATGGAATTTCAACAATTTTTGTACTAATTATGGAATTTATGCTAAAAATCCACGATAAAACTATAAAAATTATTGTTAATATAGTATAATTATATAAATAGAACTTTCGATTTGAGGCGATGCTTATGGATTTTATAAAAGAATTTGATAATGCTATTAAAAGCGGACATATTGTTGCTTATTATCAGCCCCTAACTAGAGCGGTCACAGGTGCTGTTTGTGGAGCTGAGGCCTTAGCTAGATGGATTGATCCAAATGTAGGTGTTATTCCACCTAGTGAATTTATTTCTATATTAGAAGAAAATAGATTAATATATAAGCTTGATTTAGCAATTATTGAGGATGTTTGTAGATTTTATAATGAAAATAAGGATATGAATTTAAACTTTTCTGTTAATTTATCTAGAATTGATTTTGTTGAAGTAGACATGTTTTCTTTAATTGATGATATATTAAAAAAATATAATGTTCCATCTAACGTTATTCATTTAGAATTTACAGAAAGCACAATGATTCAAAATACTTCAATAACAAGAACATTATTTAATCAATTTCATAATGCTGGCTTTGAAATATGGATTGATGATTTTGGTAGTGGCTTTTCGTCATTACAGGTTTTAAGAGAATATGATTTTGATGTTTTAAAAATAGATATGTCAATTATTAAGCAATTTGATACAAGTTCTAAAAAAATCCTATATTCAATTATAAATATGACTAAAAAGCTTGGCATGCATTCATTAGCTGAGGGTGTTGAAAACTATGAACAATATCAATTTTTAAAGAATATTGGCTGTGAAATTATTCAAGGATATTATTTTTCAAAGCCAATATCTAAAAAGGAATTTTTGGATTATTTAAAAATTAGAAAAATTGAATCTAAGGAGGATAATGAATATTGGAATAAGGCTGGATATCTTAATTTCTTAAGTGCTGACCCATTAAAATCATTATCGAATTTTAATGATTCAGATATCATATCTGATGCCGCACCTTTAGCTTTAATTGAATTTCATAATGACAAATTTAAGTATTATTTTATTAATGATCAATATAGGACTGAACTAAAAAAGCTAGGATTTGAAACAATCATAGATTTAGAAAATGCAGTAAATGATGAAAAATATGAAAATAGAGAAAACTTTATAATTCAAGTTAAAAATTCTATTTTACATGGTGATATTCAAAGAGTTGATAACATTATCAATAATGTTGTATTTTCTCATTTTACAAAGCTTATATCGAAAATGGATAATAAATATTTAATAGCTTCGTCTATAAATTCAATAAGTACGAAAAGAACTGATTTTTTAGTTTTAAAATATAGTCAATCATTATATAAAACATATGATTGTGTAACTGAAATAACTCCTAAGGAGGATAGTGCTGTTCAAATATATTCTACGGCTGGCTTTGCTAAAATTTATGGTACTAAATCATTAAGAGAGGGGATAAATGAATTTGCATCTAATGAGGTTAAACCATCCGATAAGGAAAGATATTTAAAATTCTTTGATTTAGCTAAAATAATTAATATGGATGGAACATATATTCAAGATATATTTTTAATTAGAAGTGGAGATTCTTATAAATTAAAAAATGTAAGAATATCTAAAATTGATAATGAAAAATATTTATATACAATACAGTCAATATAGAGGTGCTTTAGTATTTTAACTTTTAAAAATAATGAATTTGAAATGGATAATATTAGAAGCAGGGGAAACCACAACCCTGCTTTTTATTTAGATGATTTTTATAAAGCAGCTGAAATAGCTATATAATTAGTTACTATAGATTAATGAAATGTCCATTTTGGACATTTTTTAATTTTTATTCAAATATTTGTTGACAGATAAAAAAATAGGGAGTATATTATAAGCATACTATTCCTAGCGAGATAGTATGAATAAAGCACAGGAGGGAAAATATATGAAAATGATGTTTATGTGTAACATGAAGAAAATAATGAATACGTGGCGATGTTTCCGAATGTGCAGCTTTGAGTAATTTTTGATTATTTATTGTTTGTAACTATAGGGGAACTATAGTTTTTTTTATACATTAAAGGGAATATTAAAAAAATATTTAAAATATCTAAAAGAGTAATCTTTTTAGATGGTGGAAAAATCATTTTAGATGGTACACCAAAAGAGGTGTTTAATCACCCAAAGACTCAAAGAACTAGAGATTTCTTTGAGAAGATGAATAGATTAAAAGAAACAGAATATATTATTTAAAAAAGGGAGAATTGATTATGGCAGGAAATAGTTGCTCAATAGATTTTAGAAAAGCAAAAGAAAAAAATATTGAAAATGAAAAGAAATATAATTTTACATATGATGAAAATTTAGCAGAATACTTCGCAGCATCTGTAGGTGCGAAGCCAAGAGGAAGAGAGGTAGAATCTGAATTAGATGAAAGAGGCGCATTTGTTCGTCAGGCTAATTATTTCATCGAACCAATTATTAAAGAACAAGCAGAAAAATATAAATATAGAGTATATTGGTCACCTGGTTGTAACTGGTCAAATAGACCTGTTATTGCAAAAGAAATTTTAGGATTAGATGATGTAATTACTGATTATCAGGTATCTCATACACCATCTAAATATGGTTGGGGCTTCCCAGAAGAAAAGGATTTTAAGGATCCTGTAACAGGTGTTTATTTCTTATCACAATTTTATTTAAATGCTGATAAGGATTATACAGGAAGAGCTACAACTCCAACATTGGTAAATACTGATTTAAAGGTTGCCGCTAATAATGATTACCATAGATTAACTAATCATATTGAAGTTGCATTTAGAGGCTTACAGCCTAAGGATGCACCAGATTTATATCCAGTTAAATATAGAAAAGAAATTGATGAATTAAATGATTGGCTATTCCCACATGTAAATAATGGTCATTATAGACAAGCATTTACATCTAATCCAGAAGTATATGAAGAATCTCAAAGAGATTTCCATCTAGCACTTGAAAAGCTTGATAAGAGACTTAGTGAAAATAGATTCTTATTAGGAGATTATATTACAGATTCAGATATTAGAGCTTATGTATCTTTAGTTAAGTGGGAAACTGATTTTTATGTAAATGTAGGCCCTCAAATTAAAAGAATAAGAGAATATAAAAATATTTGGGGTTATATAAAGGATTTATATCAAATCCCTGCATTTAAGAATCATACAAATTTACCTAAAGAAGGAAATTTAAATTTTGGTGTATTTAATAGATTCTTAGATCGTTTAGCAAAATCAAATTGGGATGAATTCTTTAAGGTAGATGATTCAAGAAAGAAATTATCTAGTGATCCAGAAAATGTTTATCTAAAGCATCCTGAAGGTGAAACAGTTGAAGACTATATTAAGCCTATTTCAGTTTCTAAATGGAATAATAAAGATCCTAAGGTAAGAGGAGATTGGGATTTCAAATTATCTACTGATCCATCTATTAATCCATTAAAGGGTTTATTAAAAAATAATTAAAGGTAGTTGATAAAAATGGGAATTATTTATTCAAATGATATTAATAATTTAAATAAAGATAATCTATTTGAATTATATGGATATTCCTATGATTATTTAGATGTATTTAAAAATAGTAATTTTATTTTAGCTTTTGATAAAGATAAATTAGTAGGATCTATTAGATATATTACTGAAGGGGTAGAAACAGTTTTAATTGTTGATTTAAAGGTTAATTATTATGATTCTTATTTATTAAAAAAGAATTTAATTAAAGAAGTTGAAAATAAATTAATAGGAAAAAGAGTGATGTTTAATTCTAATTTAGAAGATATTAATTTATTAGAAGAATTAGGATATAACCGTTGTAAAAATGCTTGGACTTATTTAGAAAAAGCACCTGAATTAAAAACAAGTAATTTATTTTTACCATATGGATTTTCATATTTTGGTGAAGAAGAAACTAGAAAGGGTAAAGATAAAATAAATTCAAATATTAAATATGAATTTGGGTACAAAGAAGAAAAAATAAATGAAATAAATGATATATTAAGTGAAGCGTTTAACAATCCTCATGATTTAGCTAAAACTAAAGAAGCTTTTAAAAATAGTCAGTATGTTATATTAGCTTATTTGGATAATAACCTTGTTGGAGTTTCAAGAGCTATAGGTGATTCTAAATTATACGCAACTATATTAAATGTTGCAGTATCACCTAACTATCAAGGATTAAGTATTGGTACTAATTTAATATTAAAATTATCAGAAGAGATTAAAGAAAAATTAATTATTTTAAATACACATCCTGGTGCTGTTGGTTTTTATAACAGCATAAAGGAATATAGAAGGAATAAATATTTATTTGAAAGGAGAATACCATTTTTAAATGAAGAGGTAAGAATTCCTAAGGATAATTCATTTTTTAGTAAAATGTTCACCGATAAGGGATTCAGATTTGAAGATGAGTTATAGAAAGTATGATGGCATATAATATTGTTTTATTTGGTGATTCTAATACATATGGATATAATCCAATAAATGGAAGATTCAAGAATAGATATAGTGTTGTTTTAAAAAATCTATTAGGGGAAGAATTTAATGTCTTTGAAGAAGGACAAGTAGGAAGAACAACTATATATCAAGATGAAAGACCTGGATTATGTGGTATAGATGATGTTTTAAATATTGTATCTAAGTATCAAAATATTAATTTGTTTGTTATTATGCTTGGAACTAATGATATTAAAATAAAGAATGCTAAAACAATATATGATGTTAAATATGGACTTAATTCATTGATTAATAAAATAAATACTAGTGATAAGATAGATGAAATATTAATTATTTCGCCTATCTTATTATCTAAAGATATTGAAAATTTAGATAAGGAATATAATTATAATTCATATATTTTATCTAAACAAAGCGCAGTTGCTTATGAAGAGGTAGCCATAAAGAATAATTGTTATTTTTATGATGCTAAAAATGTGGCTAAGCATGGTATTGATGGAGAGCATATGACAGAAGATAGTCATATTGCCTTAGGCAATGCTTTAGCAGATTTTATTAGACAAATAGGGAGGATTTAAAATGAAGTTTGAAACGCTCTGTTTACACTCAGACAATAATATAAAAGATGAATGGGGCACATTAACAACAGCTATTTGTCAATCTGCAACATTTGTTCATAAAGGTGTTGATATAAATAATCCATATAGTTATTCAAGATTATCTAATCCAACAAGAAGACATTTAGAAACTTTAGTTGCTAAATTAGAAGGTGGATATGATGCATATGCATTTTCATCAGGAATGACAGCTATTACAGTTTCAATGATGTTATTTAAAAAAGGAGATCATGTAATTGCATCTGATGATTTATATGGTGGAGCATTAAGATTATTTAATAATGTTAATAAAGAAAATGGTATTGAATTTGATTTTGTAGATACATCTAATTTAGATAATGTAAAAAAATTAGTTAAAGAAAATACTAAATTAATTTATATAGAAACTCCGTCGAATCCAACAATGCAGGTTACTGATATAGAAGAAATAGCTAAAATAGCTCACGATAATAAGGCATTATTATTTGTTGATAATACATTTTTAACACCATATTTTCAAAATCCTATAAAATTAGGTGCTGATATTGTTTTACATAGTGGGACAAAATATTTAGGTGGTCATAATGATACATTAGCAGGCTTCGTAGTCACAAGTAACAAAGAATTAGCTGATAAGATTTTATATTATTCAAAAACAATTGGTGGACAGCTTGCTCCATTTGATTCATTTTTAATCGAAAGAGGTATTAAAACATTACCTTTAAGAATGAATAAGATTAATGATAATGCTATTAAATTAGTAGAAGCCTTAAAATCATTTGATAAGATTAAAAAAATCTATTATGTAGGAGATAAAGATTCTAAAGGATATGAAATTATAAAAAAACAATCAAAGGGATTTGGTGGAATGATTTCAATTGAGGTTGAATCTAAAGAATTAGCAAAAAAGATTTTAAAGGATGTAAAAATATTTCAATATGCTGAAAGTTTAGGAGGAGTAGAATCTTTAATTACATATCCAATGCTTCAGACACATGCAGATGTGCCTGAAGTTGAAAGAAATAAAAGAGGAATTAATGATAAATTCCTAAGAATATCAGTAGGTATTGAGGATGTTTATGATTTAATTTTAGATTTGAAGCAAGCAATATATGACTAATTATAATTTTGATGAAATAATAGATAGAAAAAATACTAACAGCTTAAAATGGGATTATGCTAAAAAAAGAGGTAAACCAGAAGATGTATTGCCTTTATGGGTTGCTGATATGGATTTTAGAACTCCAATTGAAGTTATAAATGCCATAAAAGAAAAAGCAATTCATGGAATATTTGGTTATTCAGAACCATTAGATTCTTATTTTGAAGCATTAAATTCATGGACCAAAAGACATTATAATTATAGTATTTCAAGCAATAATATTATTTTAGTACCTGGTATAGTATTTGGAATATATCAGTCTATAAAAGCATTAACTAATGAGGGTGATTCAGTTTTAATATCAGAACCTGTTTATTATCCTTTTAAAGAATCTATATTAGATACTAAAAGAAATCTTGTTGTTTCAAATTTAGTTAATAATAATGGTCATTATGAATTTGATTTTAATGATTTTGAAAATAAAATTATTGAAAATAATGTAAAGGTTTATATTTTATGTAATCCTCATAATCCTGTTGGACGTGTATGGAAAAGGGAAGAATTATTAAAAATAAAAGAAATTACATTAAAACATAATGTAATTGTTATATCTGATGAAATTCATGCAGATTTTATTTATAGTAATAATGAATTTACATCTTATGCAACTTTAGGATTAGATTCATTAAATAATTCTATTATATGTATTTCCCCATCTAAAACATTTAATTTAGCGGGACTTCATAATGGAAATCTATTTATTAAAAATAATAGTTTAAAAAGAAGGGTTAAAAAGAGTATAATTGAGACTGGCTATTCTCAGTCAAATATAATGGGAATAGTTGCAGCTGAAGCGGCTTATAAATATGGTGATAAATGGCATAAAGAATTAATTAATTATTTAGAGAATAATTTATCTTATGTAAGAAATTTTATTAAAGATAAATTACCTAAAGTTAAATTAATTGAACCAGAAGGCACTTATTTAATATGGCTTGATTTTAGCAAATTAGGGTTATCAGATAGTGATTTAAACAAAATCATAATAAATAAAGCTAAATTATGGTTAGATGAAGGAAATATATTTGGAGAAATAGGAGAATATTTTGAAAGAATAAATATTGCATGTCCTTTATCTTTATTAAAAGAGGCCTTAAATAAGCTTTATGATGCGTTAAATGAAGAAGGATTGTTACAATGAAGGTTATTTTAGGTTTATCTGGTGGTGTTGATTCTAGTGTTTCTTTAAAGTTATTAAAGAATCAAGGTTATGATGTTGAAGCGATGTTTATGAGGAATTGGGATTCTGCATTAAATAATGATATTTTAGGTAATCCTGATAAGGATGATGAAATCTGTCCTCAAGAGAAGGACTATATGGATGCTGTTATGGTTTCTAATCAATTAGATGTAGTATTACATAGAGTAGATTTTGTTAAGGAATATTGGGATAATGTATTTACTTATTTTATTGAAGAATATAAAAAGGGTAGAACTCCTAATCCTGATATCATGTGTAATAAATATATAAAATTCAATGCTTTTTTAAATCATGCTAAGGACTTAGGTGCTGATTATATTGCAATGGGTCATTATGCTAGAGTAAGACATGAGAAAGATAAAAGTTATTTATTAAGAGGTAAAGATAGTAATAAAGATCAAACTTATTTCTTATCACAAATAAGCCAAGAACAATTAAGAAAATCTTTATTTCCAATTGGAGAATTGACTAAAACTGAGGTTAGAAGAATAGCGCATGAGGCTAATTTAGAAACAGCAGATAAAAAGGATTCAACAGGTATATGCTTTATTGGAGAAAGAAGATTTCATGAATTTTTAAAGAATTATATTCCATCACAACCAGGTAATATAGTTACTATGAATGGAGATATTATAGGAACTCATGATGGATTAATGTATTACACAATTGGTCAAAGAAAGGGCTTAGGAATTGGCGGTAATAATAATTATTCTTATTCCCCTTGGTTTGTTGTAGGAAAAAGATTAGATAAAAATGAGCTTATTGTAGGCCAAGGCTCAGATAATATTTATTTAATGTCTAATCATTGTTACGCAAATAACATTAACTGGATTACAGATAAGCCTATTCAAGGTAAAATATATAGCGCTAAATTTAGATATAGACAAAAAGATAATGATGTAAGAATTGAATATATTAATGATGATTTAATACATATAATATATGATCAAGGAGTATCATCAGTAACACCAGGACAAGCAGTAGTTTTATATGATGGAGACGTCTGTTTAGGTGGTGGAATTATCGATACTGTTTATTATAATGATGAAAAAAGAATTTTCTATTAATAGGTTATTATGATCAATTAGAAACTACACAAAGAATATAACTTTACATGATTTAGTTGAAAAAGAAAAAATAAAATTGAAAATGATTATAGTATTTAATTTATAAACCTAGAGATTAAAATCTTTAGGTTTTTATTATTAAAAAAACTATATAAAAATATATAAAAACAGTGTTGACATTAAAAATTTTTAGTTTATAATATAAGTAATCCTAGTAAACTAGTAGGAAAGGTAAGAATTAAGAAGGGAGCTGATATTATGATTATTATGGATGGTCGATGTATGGGCCTTATGGAAAACAAAATAAAG
>JAEELJ010000047.1 GCA_016288855.1 Acholeplasmatales bacterium | reverse complement strand
CATTTCATTAGATTTTAAATTTGGTAATCAAGATTATGGATATATGTGGTGGTTACCACATAGAACATCTAATGTTATAGCCGCGATTGGTGATGGCGGAAATGTAATCTATGTTAATTATGATAAAAATATCGTAGTTGCTGTAACTGGATATTTTAAACCTATGGTATTCGATAGAATTAAATACATAGAAGAAAATATAGTTAAAGCAATAGAATCCAAATAAATTCCGCTAGCATACCGCATCACTTTTTCACTACCTTGCTATGACGCTAGACAAGAGCACCTTGGGTGCTTTTTCTATTTTCTAAAAATTTTTTATGTATTATAATAATATAAAGAGGTGACATATATTGATAGTAAATATAATATATATGGTATGTCTTTTCATTGTTTTAATATCTATTTTTATCTTATTATGTGTAGGACTATCTTACAATGATAAGATATACCCAAAGAAAAATAAAAAACCAGAAAATATATGTTTTTTATTACCTGCAAGAAATGAATCTAATGTAATACGTAATTTATTAGAATCCATTAAAAACCAAGATTATCCTATTGATATGAAGGATGTATATGTTATTGTTGAATCAAGTGAGGATCTAACAACAGTAATTGCTGAATACTATGGCGCAACTATTGTTGTAAGAGAAAAGCTTCATCTTAAATCAAAGGGTTATGCATTAATGGAAGCAGTAGAAAAGATATATAGTCAAGGTAAGCATTATGATATGTATTTTATTTTTGATGCTGATAATACATTAGATAAATCATTTGTTTCTGAAATGGTTAAATCATATATTGATGGATATGACTATGCAATTGGATATAGAAAGTCAAATAATTTTAAAACTAATAGAATAACTATTGCATCAACATTAGTATTTTCTATACTAAATGATTTTTCTAACCACTTAAAGGAAAAGAAAAATAAACCTGTTGTTGCATCAGGGACAGGTTATTATATTTCTGGTAAGATATTAGATAAATATCAAACATGGCCATGGCATTTACTAACTGAAGATTATGAATTTAGTATAGATGCATTACTTGATGGATATATATCTAAATATAATAAAAAAGCTATATATTATGATGAACAACCAACTAGCTATAAAGTATCAGTAGTTCAAAGAACGCGTTGGTGTAAGGGATATCAATTAGTAAGAAAGAAGAGAAGAAAAGAATTAAGGAGAATGCGAAATAAAAACGCAGGAACATTTACTGAATTTCATGGTATTAAGCCATTATTATTACTAATGTGTGCTGTTGCTGTTATTTTTATTAATTCATTTATAGGCTTTTGGATAAATGTAAATAATCATGAATCAACATTAATGAATTTAATTATATTTATATCAATACCAGTTCTTACATATTTATTTTTACAAATAATATCTATATATTTAATTAAAAAAAATAAAAAAGAAATGAATATGGGATTAAGAGAAATATTAATTGGCTTATTTTATTTTCCATTGTTTTTCTTAACTTTCATACCTTGCTATATCAATGCAATTAAACAAGGTAATGAATGGATTGAAATAAAACATGAAGGAGATAATAAATAATTGATTTATTATCCCCTTTTCTTTATAATATATCGTGATGGTAGTAACAGGAGAATAATATGAAAGAACAAATTAGAAGAATTATATCTACAATTTTAGTAATTGCAATAATAATATTATTCATAGTTGGAATATTCTTCCTTACTGAAGCAGTTTGGGGATATTGGTCAATTGGACCTTATGGTGTAGATAAACCAGCTTGTTGGACTACAGCTGCAATATTATTTGGAATTGCGTTAGCTTTATTAGTAGTACAAGGTATTTTCTTCCAAGATAATACAAAGAAGAAAAAGTAAGAAATAAGGTGATATCGTGGATTATATTAAAAATAATATAAGAACAATACTTATTGCGTTAGGCTATGTTATAGTTGCAACAATTGTATATGCTGTACTTGCTCAATTTATTTGGGGCTTATGGTATATTACTTTAATTGTTGGAATATTAGTTTTTATAGGTGGTAGTATAATTGCATATTTCTATACTAAGCTTATAAAAAAAGAAGAAAAAATAAAAGAACAAAAGAAAAATCAAGAAATTGAGGCTAAAGAAGCGAATATAAAATAACTTTTATATCCGTTTTTTTTATGGTATAATTATAGAAGTTTGGAGGAAAATGAATATGAATGATAACATTGATGTTATGGATTCTAATGTTGATGAGAGGGTAGAGTCAACTTTAGAATCTAGTGACGAATTAATGGCAGTGTTATTTAAGAATAAGGAAGTAGATCCTTCTTTAATTGGTAAGCCTGTCATTGAATTCAAGAATGTTGTTAAAATCTATGACCATAAAAAAGTTTTAGATAATTTAACACTAACTGTAAATAAGGGAGATATTTATGGATTTGTTGGTGAGAATGGTGCGGGTAAGTCAACTGCGATGAGAGTTCTTGCTGGACTTATTTCTATTAATGATGGTGAATTTATTATTAATGGAATTTCATCTAATGATCCTAAGATTTCTGATGCAAGAAAAAATGTAGGTGCAATCATTGAATCACCTGCCCTATTCTTAGGCTTTAATGCTTATGATAATTTAAAGATGAATTTAATTTTATCAGGACAAGAACCAGATAAAAATAGAATTGAAGCAATTCTTAAGGGAGTTGGTTTAGCTGATCAAATTAATTCTAAGAAAAAGGCTGGTAATTTCTCACTTGGTATGAGACAAAGATTAGGTATTGCGATGGCGTTTGTAAATGACGTTGATATCTTAATCTTAGATGAACCTATTAATGGACTTGATCCAAAGGGTATCATTGAAATAAGAAATCTAATATTAGACCTACATAAGCATGGTGCAACTATTTTTATTTCTTCACATATCTTATCTGAATTATCTTTAATTGCAACAAGATATGGATTTATATCACATGGTAAGGTAATTAAGGAATTATCTTCTGAAGAATTAATGGAAGTTACAAAGAAGAAGACAGTAATTAAGACTAATGATAATACTAAGGCTTTATCAATATTAGAATCTTTAAATATAACTGCATCAATTAATGGTGATTCTATTGAAATAACTTCTGATTTTGAAGTTTCAAAGGCTATTACTGAATTAGCAAAAGAATCAGTTATTGTTAATGATATGAAGACAGTAAATGGTTCAATTGAAGATTTCTATATGGAAATTATTAATGGAGGTAAGGCTAATGAGTAGTTTAATCAAATATGATTTCTTAAGAGTTATTAAGGATAAATTATTCCTTGCAACTGTAATTGTTTGTCTTTCAATTGCGATAGTATTCCCAATTTTCTTTTTTGTAATTGATTGTATTACTAAAGCGGTTGATGGAGGAAGTAGTGGTTTTTATATTTCTACACCAGTTAATCTAGTTACTTACTTTTCACCTGCAGGATTTATAATTTTATTGTTCTTATCTATTATTGTTCATAAGGATTGTGGACAAGGTACAATAAGAAATAAACTTATTATTGGTAAGACAAGAACTAATATATTTGTATCAAATTCTATAGTTACAATTACTGTATTTGTTGGATTATATGTTGCGACAGCAATGATTACAGCATTTATTTCTTTTATGTTGTTTGGGGTGGTTCATGGCTATGCTTGGGCATTAGAAACACATGCGGTGTATTTAATTTTAAATTTCTTAATTATTTTATTAACATGGGTTTGTATTGCTACAATAATTAATTTATTTGCATTCTGCCTAGATAAAACAGCAATAGGTATTGTTATAGTAATGACAGTTGGTACTGGTTTAGGTGTTATTTTACCTGTAATAATTCAGGCTATTATTCAAAATATGAGTAAATCACCTGAACAATTACACAATGCATATGAAGTATATTATTATTTTGAAGGAATAAATTATTTCCATAATATCTTCTCAACTGATGGTTTAATTGGCTCTTCACCAGATACAGTACTTTATAATATTTATGAAAAAGGTATTGTTTCTATGGCAGGTATTCCTTTGCCAAATAGTGAGGGTTTAGGAGCATTTAATATGGGTTCATTAATTATAAGATTTGCGAGCCCAGTATTATTTAGTTCATTAAATCTATATTTAGGCTGGTTAGCAGTCAGACATAGAGATTATAAATAATTATATTTAAGTGGTAGATTGCTCTACCACTTTTAATTTTTTATTTGATTTAACAATCTTGAAATCTTGTTTATATATGTTATAATATTTGTTGTATATTTTCTTAAAAGATTGGAAATAGTAATTTACCTTAAATGTATTTAAGAGAGCCATAGTTTGGTGCGATATGGCATACATAGTAAATGAATCAAACCATGATAAGAAAACGTCTGCCTACGTTAGTGGTAAGAGAGCTTGCTTGAAGCAAGAAATAAGGTGGCACCGCGGTAATTCCGTCCTTAGATATTTTTTCTAAGGGCTTTTTTTATTGAAAAGGAGATAATATCATGTTAGACATTAAATTTGTAAGAGAAAATCCAGAAGTAGTAAAGGAAAATATTAAGAAGAAATTCCAAGACGAAAAATTACCTTTGGTTGATGAAGTTATTGCATTAGATAAAGAAATTAGAGCAATCAAGACTGAGGTTGAAGCATTAAAGGCTCAAAAGAATAAGGATTCAAAGCTTATTGGTCAATTAATGCGTGAAGGCAAGAAGGATGAAGCTATGAATCTTAAGAATTCACTTGGTGGATATGATGATAAGATTAAAGAGCTTGATGATAAGCTTCCTTCATTAACAGAAGAATTACAAAAGAAGATGTATGTAATTCCAAATATCGTTGATAAGAGTGTACCTGTTGGTAAGGACGATAGTGAAAATGTTGAAAATGAAAAATTTGGTGAACCAGTAGTACCAAATTATGAAATTCCATATCATGCAGATATCATTGCTAAGTTTGATGGCTTAGATAAGGATAGTGCTGGTAGAACATCAGGTAATGGTTTTTACTATTTATGTGGTGATATCGCAAGATTACATTCAGCAATGCTATCTTACGCAAGAGACTTCATGATTAATAAGGGATTCATATATTGCGTACCTCCATTCATGATTCATTCAGATGTTGTAACAGGTGTTATGTCATTTGCTGAAATGGAAGGTATGATGTATAAGATTCAGGGCGAAGATTTATATTTAATTGGTACATCTGAACATTCAATGATTGGTCGTTTCAAAGGACAAATCATTAAAGAAGAAGATTTACCATTAAAGCTAACTTCATATTCTCCATGCTTCCGTAAGGAAGTTGGTGCTCATGGTATTGAAGAGCGTGGTCTATATCGTGTACACCAATTTGAAAAGGAAGAAATGATTGTTATTTGTAAGCCAGAGGATTCAATGGATTATTATAACAAGATGTGGTCATATACAGTAGAATTCTTCCGCTCACTAGATGTTCCTGTTAGAACATTAGAATGCTGTACAGGTGATCTTGCTGACTTAAAGGTTAAATCTTGTGATGTTGAAGCATGGTCTCCAAGACAGAAGAAGTATTTTGAGGTTGGTTCTTGTTCAACTTTAGGTGATGCACAATCAAGAAGATTAGGTATCCGTACAAAGGGCAAGGATGGTACATATTTAGTACATACTCTAAATAATACTGTTGTTGCATCTCCAAGAGGATTAATCGCAGTTATTGAAAACAACTATAATGAAGATGGCTCAATTAATGTACCTATGGCATTACAACCATACATGGGTGGTTTAAAGAAGCTTACTCCAAAGCATTAATAAATATGGCATAACCAATTTAGGTTATGCCTTTTATGATATAAAAAGAAAAAAGCCAGGGAAAAAAGTTCCTGGCATATTTTTCTTTTTTATTAAGCTTTAATGTATGTGTTTGTTTGGGGAGAGAAAATGAATTTGTTATGTTGTCTAAAGCTTAATAAGTAATATTGTGTTGTCTTCCTTAAGACACTTATAGTATAGTACTAAATTATCGACTAATTATTTTTTTAAAAAGTAAAACTTCGTGTAAAAAATGTGATTTTTGTAAGAAAATCAAAGTTTTTAACATAAAAAGTATAAAAAAAGAACTCAAGAAAAAAGTCTTGAGTTTCTTTTTGTGCTGAATTATGAATTTATAATTTGAATTTATAACTTGTTTTGTTTAGATAATGTTATTTCTTATGTTAGTTTTATGTTTGTGTTTTTTATATTAGGGGAGAATATATAAAAACATAATTCAGGATCTCCTATCCACCTTTCTTGTTCTTACCTTTCTTTAAGACACTTACAGTATATAAAAAGAATATAGAAATAATATAAATATTATTTAGTAATATCTTTGTAAATTATGTGAACATTTTTTCAAATTATAAAGGAAAAATAAAAAAGCCTTAAACTACTGGCTTTTTAGAGAAATGAAAAAATGAAATTAATTTGGGGAAGTAAAGAAATACTTTTTATGTTATCTCTCTTCAAAAAGGTGAAAAGCTACATATAACATAAATGCATCAAATAAATTTGTAATTGGGGAGAAAGTATATAAGATGCTTTAGTATTTCTTTAATTCATAGGTTCTTTTTATAAGAACAGCCTTATTATAAGGCCTAAAAATCGTATTATTTCCATTATTTTATGTGAAAATTTGTTAAAAACGCTATCATTTTAACAAATTAGATAATATAATAACATTAGATATTCCATTTAGGAGGACTTACGATGAAAGAAGTTAAATACCAAACTGCAAAAATAAAAAATATTAGCTTAGATGATCTATATTCTTCTAATCCTAAGGCATTAGAACGTCTTGATAATTTATTAAAAGAAATAGTAGCAATTGAGGCTCCTATTACTATGAATATATTAAAATTAAGATTAAGAACTTCATTTGGTGTTGATAGAATAAGAGAAAAAGCTCAAACTATAATAGATAATGAAATTAAGAAATTGGGATTTGTTATTACAGATAATTTATATGATATTGTATTATGGCCTAAAGAAGGAGTATTTAAGGTTGACTATTTAAGAATTGGAATTGAAAGAACAATATATGATGTTCCTTACCAGGAAATGGTTAATCTTGCAAGAGATTTAGATTTAAGTGGTGAAGAATTATATCGTGCAATATTAAAATATTTTGGTTTTGAGGTTTTAACTAAAAAGGCACAAGATTATTTAAAATTCATTGAGGAAAAGCTATGAAATTAAAAGGTTTATTATTTCCTTTAGCATCTTTAGCTTTGCTTGTATCATGTAGCTTAAGTGAAAATGATAATACAAAATCTACTGACGTTACAGATGTAACGTCTTTTATAAGTACCTCAAATACTAATGAAACTTCAACCATTAATACAACAACAAATACATTAAGTGATATTACCTCAACAGTAAATGAAATAGATACTACAACAAAAGAGATTAAAAATGAATATCAACTTGATTCATATATTAATTCTTTAATTGATAAAACAACTTCATTTATTCCAGCATGGAATCAAGAAAGCTTTAAAGGAAGATGGAATTATATTGATGGCGTATTTTTAAAATCTATTCTAGATTATGCAGATTCTAATTCTAATAAGGATTATTATTATAATTTTGTAATTAATTATGTGAATTATTATATAAATAGTAATGGAGAATTTTTATATTATTATTTAGGAGAGGATGGTAATTATCAGTCAACTATTAATAATGGTTTTAGAACAGGGGAATTAGATACTATTTGTGAATCTAATATATTATATAGATTATATGATTATACAAATGATAATAGATATATAACTGCAATAAATTATACGTATAATCAATTAACAAATGAAGAATTATTACCTAAAACCTTAAATGGTATTAGCTATTCACATAAGTCATCATATAAAAACCAAATATGGCTAGATGGAATGTATATGTATGTACCATTCTTATTACAATACGCAAAAATGTATAATATAGATAGTATATATGAAGAAGTATATAATCAATATATTTATATTAGAGATAATATGAAAGACAGTAATACTGGATTATATTATCATGGGCATGATACAGCATATAATACAGATGAAAAAATATTTTGGAGTGATAATAATACTGGTAATTCTAAATCATTTTGGTTAAGAAGTATGGGATGGCTTTTAACATCACTTGTAGATTCAATTGAGTATTTCCCATTAAATTATCAAAATGATTTAAAAGAAATGCTAGAAGATGCATTAGAATCAATTCTAAAATATAAAGATAATGATACTAATATGTTTTATCAGGTTATAGATAAAGGTAATGAGAGTTATTATATAGATTATAATCGATATTTAAGATTTTTAAATAGTGATTATAAGTCAGATGCTTTTATATCTAATTATTTAGAATCTAGTGGTTCTTCAATGATTTCTTATACATTAATGAAGGCTGAAAGATTAAATTATATTAAAGAAGAATTAAATGGAATAGGGGAAAATATATACATTGGAGTATATAACCATTCATATGATAATAATACACAACAATTAAATGATATTTGTATAACCGCAGGCCTTGGTCCATCTAATAAACAATATAGAGATGGAACAGTAGAGTATTATCTTTCTGAAAGAGTTGGTGCTAATGATGCGAAAGGCACTGGACCATTTGTAATGGCATATACGGAATTCCTAAAATAAAACGCGCTATTTAATTGTATAAAATTTTTTGGTATAATTAAAAAAAAGGAAGTAATGTAATATGGACAAATATGATTGTTTAAAATTAGAAAATCAAATATGCTTCCCATTATACGCTGTTGCGAAAGAGACAACAAGAAAATATAAACCATACTTAGAAAAACTAGATCTAACATATACACAATATATATGTATGATGGTTATGTGGGAACATAAACAAATGAATGTTAAAACATTAGGTAAGCATTTATATCTTGATTCAGGTACTCTAACACCTTTATTAAAAAAATTAGAAGATAAAGGCTATATAAGAAGAGATAGAAGTAAGGATGATGAAAGAAATTTAAATGTTGAAATCACTCCTTTAGGAGAAGAGTTACGTGACAAAGCATTGAATATTCCAATGGAAATGGGGAAGTGTGTTGCGTTAACAAAAGAAGAAACTGAGTTCTTATATAAAATCTTATATAAAATGCTTGGTACTATCTCACAAGAAGAATAGTAAAAGAAAAAGAGTTGATGAAATATTCAATTCTTTTTTTATTTAAGCATTGTAAATTATTTATATTTGTAATACAATTGTATACGAAAATATAATTAAAGGGAGTATGAAATGAGAAATAAATTAATAAAGGTATTAAGCGGATTATCTTTAATAGCTTTAAGCTATTATTCTTTATCACAAATTCATATATCTGCAGCATCAAATAATGAGCTTGAACTAATAGATGATTATTATAAGATAACTCCAGAACTAGATTTTTTGGGTGAAGCTAGTATAGTAGATGAGGTAGTTAATAGTGCAAAGTGGATGACTAAGAATGGCCTATTCCCTTGGTGGGATGATACATATGATTATTATCCAGAAGATATTTATGTTACATATAAGTATTCTTATAAAGTAGATACTATAAGTGTTTTTTATTGTTCTGATCCTATATATGGTGCTTATACAAATCCTACTTTTATCGGTGCTGATTCTAATTATATATTTGAATTAAAACCAAGTCATGATTATGTTATCGATATAGATAAAGAGGCAACAAGAAATTTTGCTTTTATTTTAATGTATGAAAAAGGTATATATGAAAAGGATAACAATTTATATGGATTTTATCCTGAGCATATAAAAAGATCTAACGGGTTAAAAGAACATTTGGATTATCAATCTTCAACAGAACATATTACTTTAAGAGGTCATAATGATCTAGAATCATATTATAGAATGGAATTAAGAGCTGTCTTTGATGTGTATACAACATATCATTTTAAAGCTCATTATAGTATGGTTGAAGTAGGAAGACGTTGGAATTCAAGATATTATGATATTAAAAGAGATGGATATGAATATATTTGTTCAAGTACTTATTTATCTAAGAGAGAAGGTACTGATTATATCAAATTAAATAGATATAAAGATGCTATGGGATTTTATGCTTATGATGAAAAAAATTATGATGCATTAACTATATTAGATTTCTAAATGTTTGATGGTTGATAAATCAACCATCTTTTTTTATTTAAAAATATTGTTGACAACCAAAATTAAATTGTGTACAATTAAACCGTAAACAAATTGTATACAATCTAATTTGGTAAAGGAAGGATAAATAATATGGTTAAAGAAGTAAATGGTAAAGAATTAAATGAATTATTAAATAATAATAAAAAGGTATTAGTTGACCTATGGGCTCCATGGTGTGGACCTTGTAGATTATTAGGACCTGTTGTTGATGGTGTATCAAAGAGTGTTACTGATGTAACATTCGTTAAGGTAAATGTTGATGATAATGAGGATATTGCAATGGAATATAATGTATCATCAATTCCAACTTTATTAGTTTTTGAAGATGGAAGATTAGTTAATAGAAGTGTTGGATATATTCCAGAACGTAAGGTATTAGAATTATTAGGTAAGTAAAAAGGATAAGTAAGGTAAGTATAATGAATAGAGAATTTTACGATATTGAGGTATTAAATCAAGACGGTAGTAAAACAAATCTTCATCAATATGAAGGTAAGGTATTATTAATTGTAAACACTGCAACAGGATGTGGATTTACACCACATTATGAAGCTTTACAAAGTATGTATGATGAATTAAAGGACAAGGGCTTTGAAATCCTAGACTTCCCTTGCAACCAATTTAAGGATCAAGCACCAGGAACTGATGCTGAAATTAATGAATTTTGTACATTAAAATATCATACAACATTCCCACGCTTTAAGAAGGTAGAAATTATTGGTGAAAATAAGACACCTTTATTTAAGTATTTAGAAGAAAACCAACCATATAAGGGTAAGGGTTTAACTATGGGAATGCTAAAGAAGATGAGTGGCGCAAAGGATAATGAGGTTAGATGGAATTTTACTAAGTTCTTAGTAGATAGAGAAGGTAATGTCATTGATCGCTTTGAACCAGTTGATGATGTTTCAAAGAAAGTTTTAAAAAGAGTAAAAGAAGTAGTATTAAAGTAATAAAAATAAAATGGTTTGGTAGAAAAATTACCAAACCATTTTTTGTTATAGTATTGCATTTTTAAGAGCTTCTTCAATTACTAAAACTAAGCTTTCTAATCCTTTTTTATCTTCTTCATTAAATCTATTTAATAAAGGAGAATCTATATCTAAAAGACCATATATTTCATTACCTATATGAATAGGAACACAAATCTCAGAATTAGATCTACTATCACATGCTATATGTCCCTTAAATTCATGTACATTTTTAACAACAATAGTCTTATCCTCTTTTATTGTCGTACCACATACACCATTTCCAACTTTAATCTTAATACATGCAGGATTTCCTTGGAAAGGCCCTAGGTATAAATAATTATCATTTAATATATAAAATCCACACCAATTAAGATTATCTAGCGACATATTAATTAATGCGGAAGCATTAGATAATATAGATATCTTTGATTCATCTCCATCTATTAAACCTTTTAATTGCATTTTTAATTCATTATAATTAACCATTTAAATCACCATAAGTATTATATATTAAAATAATTAAAATATGTAGTATATCTTGTTATAATTATAAAGAATTATTCTTTACAATTTTATATAATTTGTTATAATTAAAAATGTAAATTTAAACCGATTTTTTGGGGGAGTAGAAATGAAGAAAAAATTAATTATTATAATATCTAGTACCATTCTTATTATTACTGCAGTAGTAATGATATTTATTCTTTCTAACCATAAGAAAGATAATAGAATATCTATAATCTTAGATTATCCATATAAAGATGATTATGTACTTATTAAATCTGATAAAATTAAATATGAAGTTTGTGGATTTCCTTTAGAATATACATATACTTTTGATAATAAAGATGATAGAGATAAAATATATGAAGAAATAAAAAAAGATAACCATTTATATAAAGATATAAGTGATAATGGTCATTTATTATTTTATGTAGACAATATGTTTTTTGCAGTAACAAAGTCCGATTCTTTTGAACGTAATAGGATAATTACTTATCCATTAACCTTTGATTATGGTATTCCATATTTTATGGGTTATAGTTGGGCTACTGACCTAGTAGGAACTATTACATATGAATCTTTAGATGATTATTATGAATATGGTAGTCAATATTATAATTTTTTTGATATTAAATCAAAAGAAGATATACTTTCGTTTTATAATATGATTAATCCAAGCATTGTTAGAATAGATGGAAATGAAATATATTTAAAGACAAAAGATATATATAGTGAAGAATATAAAATTACATTATATGATACTTACTATGAATGTAGTAAGGTACATAATTATGAGTAAAAATTGGGGGAATTAGTATGAAAAAGTTTTTTAATATAATATTTATTGTTACAATTATAGTTTTAATTGATGTCTATAGACCTTATATCTACAAAATTAATAGAGCTAATGTTTTAGATATAATTGAATATACACAATCAGATATAAAGAAATTATTACTTCCTCAATTTGCCAATGTTAGCAATTACAAGGTTGAATATGATTTTGTACCGTGCCGAAATATTTCTCAGGGTAGAATGAATAAATACATGCGAAATAAGGGGAAAGATTGTGAAGGGAGTTGCTCTATTGTTTCATCTGCAGTTGCACTACAGTTTTATTTAGAAGATGACACAAGTGACTACGAATTATTCGAAACATGTTATAATTATGCATCTATAAAAGGGTGGTTTAATCCAACTGAAGGTGGTACAAAAAATTACTATGAACAATCCATTTTCTCAGATATTCTTGCAATGAAAGGAATCAATCACACAACATGGATAAATAAAAATAAGATATATCAAGGTGTTTATGATTTTACTAAAGCAAAAAATGGTGATTCTTATGGAAAGGTTCAACTTTTTGGTGTAGAAGGGCATTCTATGGTTGCAAATGGGTATCTACAGGTTTCATTTGACTATGACAAAACAAATAGATTTTTATGGCATACATGGACCGAAAGAGTAACATCATACCATCATTATATTATTTGCTGCAGTGGTTGGGTTGATGGGATTGCTTATAAAGGTGCTACTGTTGATGAAATAGATGAAGCTTATGATTATTTTCCAATTGGTACTACAGAGGAATATGTTATTGGTGTAGATATTCCAGATAGGAACTAACTATGAAAAAGAAGTTATTTTTATTTTTTATACCAATTATATTAATAGTAGTAGTATTTATTGTTTTTATTATAAAAATGAATACTAAAGTATCATTAGAAGTGATGAGATATGATTTAACTGATACTATATCTTTAGGTAAATATTCATTAGAAAAGAAGTATGATTCTTATTATGTTAAAGATAAGAATAAGACTATAGAAGAATTTAAATCTTCTGATAAATTATATAAATGTATTAATGATTATAAATATATTATGTATGATGATGGTTATTATTTCACTATTGAAATAATTAAAAGTGAAATAGTGGTAACTAATTACACTAAAGATAATATATTTTCTTTTGAAACATTTACTTTAGATAATATAATTCCTGAAGTAAAAATAAATGAACAAAATGAATTTTATAATTATGTTTCATATGATTCTTTAGAAGATAATGTATTTGATATAAATAGTAAAGAAACATTAATTAATTACTTTAATACATTAAATAGTAACATATGCCAGATTAATGGTGATGAAGTTTTGATTCTTGCCGCAAGTGATATTATATTAGGATTTATTGTTAGATTTGAACTTGAAGAAGAAGGTTTTTATATATATGAAAAGAATTATTATCAAACTAAATAATATCACTCTATCTTATGATAAAAATAAAGATATAATTAATAATTTATCATATGAATTTAATGGTCCTGGATTATATATAATTAAAGGTAGAAATGGATCTGGAAAATCTACTTTATTAAAAGCTATGTTAAACCAAATTAAGCTTAATGGTGGCGAAATATCTGCAACATCAATTCCATATGGAATTATTGAAGATGCATGTGGATATAGTAATTTAATTGTTAAAGATCAATTAGATTATTTAGCTAAGAATGAAATAGATAAAGAATTATATGATTCTTTATTAATTGATGAACATAAGAATAAAACATTTAATAAAATATCTTTAGGTACAAAACAAAAGCTTATGGTTTTAAATGTATTCTCATCAGATAATGACATTTTATTATTTGATGAACCAACTATTGCCTTAGACCAAGAAAGCTTAGATATATTTATTGAAAAAGTAAATAAAGAAAAAGAGAATAAATTAATTATTATTGCAACGCATGATTATTATTTTATTAATAAATTAAATCCTAATGAAATATTATTACTAAATAATAAGCTAGAAAAAGTAGAAAGTAATAATAAAATATTAGTTAATGTAACAGTTAGAAATAATAAATTTAATGAGTATTTAGAAAATAATAATATCTTATATTCTATAAATAATAATGATTATACTATTGAAGTTACTGATGAAGAATTAGATGGTATATTAAAATTAAGAAAGGAATATGAAATATTGAATATTTCATTTGTTATATGATAAAAGAGGTCAATAAATTATTTCATGATAAGCTTTTATTACCTATTTGGTTTATTTTAATTATATTAATTACCTTTGTTCCTATCTTATTTATGTTTAATACTATTAATCTAGATAGAACATCCTATGTTAGAGAATATAGTACTAAAGAAGAATTAAAAGAGATAATTGATAATTATGAATATTTTTATAATAATCCTGTAGACAATAAGGATAAATATGAAAGTAAAGAAAAATTAGATTTATACACTTATTTATATGAAAATGATATTAAATACGAAGAATTTAGATTAACTAGTGAAATATCTATTTTTAATGAGAAAGCATCATTTCATATGATATGTCTAACATCATATAGTATAATGATTGCAGTAATATTATTAATTATTAATGTTAGGATATTTAATGATGATGTATCACAAAAAACCTTTAAATTAGTATATAGCGGTAATAAGAATAATTTTATTATATGGAAGAATAAGGTTTTATTGTCATTTATAATTTCATCTATAATATTTATATTATCTTTATTATTAGAGGTAGTATTATTAATGAATCTAAAAGGTGATTGTGAATATATTATTTTAACTGGTAATAATATATCTTCTATTAGCTTTAGTGGTTATATATGGTTAGGAATATTAATATATTTTATTACTTTTATATCTTATTTTTTAATCAGTATATTTGTATCATCTCTATATAAGAATAGTATTATTACAATTATTATTGGTTTAATATTAATTTTTTTATCTTTTGGGTCATTGTTTTTAAATAATATAGTTGCTGATTTATTATTTGTTTATCCATTTGAATTATTAGTAAGAGGATATGATATTGCATTCATTTTAGTATCTTTATTTTCTAAATTATTAATATCTATTGGTGTATTTATTCTTTCTATCATATATTTAAAAAAGAAAGTATTCTATAATAATATTACTTTAATAAAACAGTAAGCTATGGCTTATAAGGGAATTTTTATTAATTCCCTTTTTTTATTTATATGTTATAATTTTACTTGAGGTAAATGATTATGTTTTCTGTTATTTTAAATAAAAATGAAGAGAAGGAAAAGCTTGAAGGATTCCCTTGGGTTTTTAACAATGAGGTTAATTCCTTTCAAGGTGAAATAAAAGATGGAGATATTTGTGAGGTATTAACTTTTGACCATAAATTTTTAGCATATGGTTTTTTTAATTTGACTTCTAAAATTATGGTTAGAATATTATCTTTAGATAAAAATGATGTTATTGATGAAGCATTCTTTTATAAGAGATTAAGTGATGCAATTAATTATAGAAAATCATTAGATTTAAATGATTCTAATTGTATGAGATTAGTATTTAGTGAAGCTGATTTTATACCTGGATTAGTTGTTGATAAATATGGTGATTACTTATGTATTCAAATATCATCTTTAGGATTATCTTTGCATAAGGATTGGATTATTAATTCTTTAGTTAAATTGTTAAATCCAAAAGGAATTTATGAAAGAAGCGATATGGCATCACTAGAAAAAGAAGGAATGGATGCATTCACAGGTCCTATTTATAATTCTTTTAATCCTAAGGTATTAGTTAAAGAAAATGGTATTAAATTTTATGTAGATATGGAAAATGGTCAAAAGACTGGTTATTTCTTAGATCAAAAATATAATAGAGATAATATTAAGCATTATTGTAAAAATAAGGATGTATTAGATTTGTTTTCTAATGTAGGTGGATTTGCTTTAAACGCATGTAAGAATGGGGCTAAATCTGTTACAGCATTAGATATATCAAAGCTTGCATGTGATAATATATTAGAAAATGCTAAATTAAATGGATTTGATAATATTAATGTTATATGTGATGATACATTTAATTTTTTAAGAGATGAAGCTAATTACAATAAATATGATGTTATTGTCTTAGTTATCGATAGTATTATTACCAATAGTGTTTATGGTGTATATCTATAGTAAATATATATTGGTGTTAAATAGTGTTTATAGATAAAGTTGGTTGATGTTCAAAGGGTTTGGGGAATGTGTCCCCAGATACAATTATGCCTGAAAGGCTACAATGAACAAATGATCAATTTTTTTATTTGTTAAAAGAAATAGCCTTTCATATAAACATTTTTATAGGGAGGTGAATTTTATGTTGGAAAAAATACTAGGCAGAACACCAGATGATATACGTGAAGGAAAACATAGGAGCAACTCGTATTTTTCAAAAAGTGAATTAGAAGAGAACTTTCCTTATATTATTTTGGGTACAAGAAAAAACAAAAAGGAAGTAGATTATTTTATCGGTGTTTTTATCTATACTAGTAAAACTGATTGGAGTAATATAACTACACTAAATGAAATATATTATTTCGATGATTACTATGATGGATATTTTTATTATATGTATGTTAGAACATGTATTCTAAAAGGTGAATATTGATTTGAATTAGAATCCTTATATGAAAATATAAGGGTTTTTTTAATGCGTGATAAATGCTATAATTATTTTGTTGAAAACTATTCTGTGTGGTGATTTTTATGGAAATTTTGAATAAGAAATTTGTTGATTGGATTTATAACCCAAATGGTGACAAAAATAATATTCAACCTAGGGTTCAATTTGTTATTCCTTGCTTTCAAAGAGATTATGTTTGGGATAAGGATAACAAAAGTGGTGTATGTGATGGCAATTGCAAAAGACTAATTGATGACATATATGAAATTGGTTTATCAAAAAGAGATCATTTTTTTGGAACTCTTGTTTTACAAAAAGAAAAAGACAATGACAATTATGTAATTGTTGATGGTCAACAAAGATTTATCACTATGTTTTTGATAATTAAGGCTTTATCTTTGATAACAACAAATGAGGATAATAGAAAGTACTTAAATAATCTTTTAATGATAGATGATGATAATTCATATATCAATTTAGATAAAAGAAAAGATGAAGATATAACAACTTTTAATACGATTATAAATATTCCATATGATTATTCACAAGTAAAATTAATTGATAATGTATTATCTAGAAGATATAAGGAAATATTTGATTATTTAAAAAATAAAGAAAACATTGATATATATGTTGAAGGAATAAAGTATTTGCTTAATTCTGAAATTGTATTAAATAAATTCGAAGATTCTCAGATTATTTTTGAAAGACTTAATTATAATAATGCTAGATTAAAAGAATATGATCTTGTTTTAAATTATTTATTGATGAATGAAGGTAATAGAGATTTCTTATATAAAAATTATTGGATTAAAATTGAAAATAATGTTGGTCAAGATAATCTTGAATCTTTTATTCATAATTATGTAATGAGTAGAAAAGGCGAAATTGTAAATGAAGATAAAGTCTTTGAGGAATATAGAAAATATGTTGAATCTCAGAAAAAAGCTGACAACTACAAAAAAGAAGCATTAAAAGATTTATATAGTTGTTCAGAAGTATATAGATATATTTTGTGTAGAGATTTAAATGATTCAGAAAAGAAAGAATCATGGGTTAGATTGACTTCTGAAATTAATAGAACGAATATATTGACCGTATATCCTTTTTTAATTAAATTGTTTGAATGTAAAGAATTTAAGCCAATAATTATTAATGGTTCTTCCAATAGAAAAGAAGAATTGAATAAGATTTTAAATTTGATATTAGTATTTATAGTTAAATCTAGAATTTGTGGAGTAACATCAAATAAGTATCGTCAATTATTTGTAAATTTATATCAATCAATTTACATTAATGCTGAGAATAATGAAGATAAGTATTTGGCTATATACAATTATTTTAAATATGCAAAAAATTATGGATTTGGTGAGTATATTTTTGGAGACAAATTTGTTGATAGACTTTTAGCATGTGAATTATATCATAAATCTGCATTACGTGATGTAATATTAAATTCATTAGAGGATGGTAGATATCCAACTTGGCACAAAGAAAGAGTAATCTTAGATGAGAAAAGAAGAGTGGAACATATTTTTCCACAAACTCCTAAAGAGGAGTATTGGAATGCTCAAGTAATCAAAGATTTAACACCAAGAAAACATTGTATTGGTAATTTGAGTTTTATTGATACTTCATCTAATACCGATGCTAGTAATAAGTCATATGATTATAAGTTATCAATATATAAGAAATCAAAGTTTACATTAAATAAAAATATTGCAAGCTATCCAACATGGAATTTGGATAATTTCAATACAAGAAATAATGATCTTGTTAGTCAGGCAAATGCCTTATTTAAAGTTGATTCAATTGAGGAAGCAAAAGAAAATACATCGTTATTTGAAAAGTGTAATGTTCATCCAGTTACAAAAATAAACTATGAGTTATTTACTGGAGCTCAACCAATCGCTATAAAGCATAATAATAAAATACAAAAGGTGTATAGTTTCTATGAAATAGGAAAGATACTTGCACCAAGCGAAGATTATCGTGGAAGTGCTAAACAAATTTTAAAACATTTGTTAAAGGATAATTATATTCCACAGGATTTAATAGTTTATACTAAACCTAATAAAGATGAATTGTTTAAAAATAGAGAAACTGTTGGTAAAGTTTTAAATGAAATAGTATCTAATAATGCCAATTATTTTATTTATAAAAAACAATATGATGGAGATAGAAATTTTATAGTTGATACCGTTAAATTACATGGCATATTTGGAAGAGAAGAATTTAAATATAATAGTGAAACAAATGAAATGGTTGATACTAGTGGATTAATTTACTTTAATATCAAAGAAATGAATGCTTCTCTATGGGTGAACACTCCAAATAAGGATTTGGGAACAAAATTGACTAATAATTTTTTAGAGTTTAAAAAGACTCGTCAATGGAATATGCTTTATTCAAAGAATTTTGAAGCAACAAAGGAATCAATTATGAATGTTTTATTAGAAATTGATGCCCTTGTAGAAAAAATATAAAATATTTTATAAATTAAGAACCTATTAATAGGTTCTTTTTTTGCACCAATTAATATGTACCAAAAAAATATGACAAAATTGTTGACAACATATAATTTGGGTGCTACAATATAGGTGTAATCGATAGTACCAAAAAAATATGACAACATTTCGATTGCATTATTTTATAGGAGGATGTATAATATGTATTGTAAGGTTTTTGTTAAATGCGGTCACGTAGGAATTAATAATTGTATAAATGTATGGATGCCTGTTGAAGCGGAAAATAGAAAAGAAGCTGCCAGCATTGCAAGATGGTTACCAAGAGTTAAACATCACCATAAGGATGCAATTATTGATGTTGTTAAAATTGATAAAAATGAATATGACGAATTAGTTGAAATTAATTCGAAAGACCCGTATTTAAATTGTCATTCGGTTCAAGAACAAAATATGATTGAAAATTTATATGAGAGAATCGAAGAGGATAAGTGCAACACTAGCAAGAAAAAAGGAAAAATTGAAAGGCAATTATCAATTTATAAAAATACTCTTGTTAGAAATATTAAGAAGTTCATAAAGTATAATAATTATTTTGATTATAAAATGGAGGAATACGATTATGCTAATTAGTGAAATATTTAATGTAACATCAGGACAAGTAATGTCTAGAATAACAACTGAAATTGACGAAGTTGAAATTAGAAAAGTCTTATTACCTAAAGCAATAAGCAATGGAGTGGTTATGGATTCAGAACTTGTTGATAACAAAATGAAAACTAAATTAGATGAATCTAAAATGACAATGGAAGGTGATATAATCGTAAAATTATCAACTCCATACGAAGCTTGCGTGATAGATTCAAATCATGTGGGTTTAGTTGTTCCTTCATTTTGTGCAATTCTTAGATTAGAAAATAATCAAATAGACAAGAATTATGCTGTTGCTTATATCAATTCAAAACTATTTGTTGAGCAAGTACAAAGAATGGTAACAGGAAGTGTTACTGGTATCATGTCTGTTGGACAATTGAAAAGCATAGATATTCCAAATAAGTCTATAGATTTACAAAAGAGAATTGGTTTAGAGTATAAGAAGATGACAACTAATAAGATGTTGTTAGAAAAAATGATTAAATTGCAAAATGAGAAAATTGAAACAATGATCTCAGAAGGAGGCAATAATGAATAAGGAATTTGAAAATACATTGTGGTCTTTTAGTAATAAAATAAGAGGACTAAGTGGAAGTGCAAATGAAATTGAAAATATATTTTGTTTATTGTTTTTAAAATGGTCAATGGATAATAGAGCGTTTGCAACAAACGAAGAACAATTGAATGCATTATTAGATTTACAAATGTCTACGCATGATATAAATGGTATTTCTAGAGAATGCCTAGTAAATTATATAGAAAAAACATATAACTGTTTTAACGGTGAATATGCATTTACTAGAACATTGTTAGATGTATATGAACAAATAGGATTTAAAGATGGAAGAATATGGAGTTCTCTTTGGACATTGAACTTAAAAGATTCTGGAGAAATTATTCTTGATTATTTTGACGAGAAAATTAGTAATTCTGGAAGAATGTATAGCGAACTTTCATCTAATAATTCATTAGCAAATTTAGCAATTAAAATACTTAACCCTCAATCTGGGGAACTATGCTATGATCCTTTTGTTGGAACAGGTGTATTTATTAGTAAATTACCTCAAGATGTTAGTTCTGTAGGTAATGATATAAATCCTAAGACACTTATGTTAGCTACAATTAGATGCATTATTGCTCAAAAGAATAATGTACAATTACAACTAAATGATGCCTATATGAATGAATTTTCTAGCAAACTTAAAGCTGATTTGATATTTAATGATGGACCAATAAACGCTAAGTTAAATCGTGATTATGAAATGAGATATATGCAATCTTATAAAGATATCATGGGTAATATGTCAGATAGTAATATTTTATCTATATTGATGACATTAGAATCATTAAATGATAAAGGTAGAGCATTTGTAACTGTGCCTAGTGGAGTATTATTCAAAGAACAAAAAGCATATGTTCAATTAAGAAAGTATTTATTGGAAAATAATTATATTGATGCAGTTATAGAATTACCATCAATGTGGTCTGCAACTGCAATTCAAACAAATGTTTTGATTTTATCAAAGAATAAAAAGGATAAATCAGTGGTATTTGTTAGTGCAGGCACGAATGAATATTTCAACTTTACTCAAAAACAAAAATCATCTAATCAATTAACTACAGAAGGAATTGATATGATTTTTGATATTGTTACTAATAAGAAAGAAATAGATAATATTTCTGAGGTGAAACATTGTTTGGATATTGTTGTTAAATCTGAAACATTAGTTGTAAATAGACACGTTGTTCCAGTAAAGGTAACAAATTATAGACCTGTCGAGCAAATTGACAAAGAAATAGACGAAGTATGGAATGCTTTGTTAAAAAATATGGAGATTTAAAGAGATTATTATGGCAAAAACAGAGAAAAAAGTAAGTTTAGAAGCAGGATTATGGAATGCCTGCAACAAATTAAGAGGAAGCGTAAGTGCAACAGATTATGTAAATGTTGTTTTAGGATTATTATTCTTACGTTTTGCATATGATAAATTCATTGTACAAAGAGAAAAGATTCTATCAAATGAAGATACAAAAGACTTTGTTGATTCACCAAGATTTTACAGTAAAGATAACGTATTCTATTTAGCTGAAGAAGATAGATGGGATTACATTAAAAATCATTCAAAACAAAGCAATATTTTAACAATTATTGATGATGCTTTTACTAATATTGAAAAGAATAACATTTCATTAAAAGGAGCATTACCTAGAGGATTTTATTTAACATTACATATTGAAGCATCTAAGTTTTCATCTTTAATTGATGAAATAAATAAGATTGAATATTCACAAGATGAGTCAGATGATGTTATCGGTAGAGTATATGAATATTTCTTAAAGAATTTCTGTATTAAAGCTAAGGATGAAAAGGGAGAGTTCTATACTCCGGGAAATATAGTTGAATTGATGACAATGTTAATTCAGCCTTATGCTGGCAAGGTTTACGATCCTTGCTGTGGCTCAGGCGGTATGTTCGTTCAGTCTGCAAAGTTTATTAAGGAACATAAAGGTAATACAAAGAATATAACAATTTACGGACAAGAGTATAACCCTAAAAGCTATCAAATGGCTAGAATGAATCTAGCAATTCGAGGATTAAACTGTGACCTTGGTGAAAGTGATGCCGATACATTTAGTCACGACTTACATCAAGATTTAAGAGCAGACTTTATCCTAGCAAATCCTCCATTTAACCAAAAGGCTTGGAGAACAGAAGATGAATTAACTAATGATAGAAGATGGGATAACGATGAAAATAAACATATTATTCCACCTGTAAGCAACGCTAATTATGCTTGGATTTTACATATGTTGTCAAGATTGTCTTATAATGGAACAGGAGCTTTCTTACTTGCAAATGGTGCATTAGGTGCTGATGGTGATGAAGCTAAGATAAGAGAAAATTTAATTAGAAACAATAAAGTTGAAGCAATTATTGTTTTACCTAGAGAAATGTTTTATTATACAGATATTTCGGTAACATTATGGATTATTGGAAATCATAAAAAAGAAAAGACCGTAAGAAGAAATGACGTTGATGTTAAATTAAGAAACCGTGAAAATGAAATCTTGTTTATCGATGCTAGAAGGTTAGGCGACGAAGGCAAAAATGATGAAGGATATGTTTTATTAAAAGAGGAAGATAAGAAAAAAATTCAAGATACACTATTCGCTTGGCAATCTCCTGAATGGAAAGAAAAATATAAAAATGTTCCAGAATTTTGCTATTCCGCAACTAAGGATGAAATTGCAAAGAAAGGTTATAGTTTAATCCCTTCAAAATACATTGAGTTTGTTGACCACGATTTAGAAATAGATTTCGAGAAAGAAATGGCTCGTATTCAAAAGGAAATGAAGACTCTGTTAGATGATGAAAAACAATCGCAAAAAGAGCTTGAAGAGGCATTTAGAGGCATTGGATATGGCATTGAATAGATATAAATTGTCACAATTAATTATTCAACGTAGAGAAAAATACAATGGTATAGAAGAACTTCCTATACGAGGGGTAAGTCGAGATGGATTTATTAGTCCAAAGCAGGAAAATGCTGATTTATCAATTTATAATGTGTTTTATCAAAATGATTTTGTGTTTAATCCAGCTAGAATGGAATTAAATTCAATTGCATTAAATACCGAGATAAAAAAAGGAATATGTTCTTCACTATATGAAATTTTTTATGTTTCTAGAAATGATATATTATTGCCCGAATATTTGAATCTATTTATCAAAAGAAATGAATTTGCAAGAAGATGTTCTTTTGATGCAATTGGATCTGCTAGAAACTATTTTAGAACATATAATTTGGGAGAATTTGAGATTGATTTACCACCATTAGAAGTCCAAAAAAAATATGTAAAAATTTATAAAGCATTGCAATATAATTTGAAGGTTTATGAATCTAAGTTAGATGATTTGAAGCTTGTTTGTGATGGTTATATTGAAAATTTGAAAAAAAACTGTGAATGTAAAAAAATAGGCAAATATATTAGTAGAGTTGATATTAAGAATTCTGATAATAAAATTAAAAATGTGAAAAATGTTAGTGTCTATAAGTGTTTTAATGAACCAACTTCGAAAGTAAATCGTAATGAATTGAAGAATTATAAAGTTGTAAAACCGAACCAAATTTCTTTTGTACAAACGACACATAACGAAAAAGTTTTTGCATATGCACTAAATGATACAGATGATGATATAGTTGTTTCATCAGTTAATGAGGTATTTGAATCAGATTTAGAATATTTACTCCCTGAATATTTATGTATGTTCTTTAATAGGAAAGAATTTGATAGATATGCTAGATTTCATTCTTGGGGAAGTGCAAGAGAAACATTCACTTGGAATGATTTAATAAATGTAAAAATTCCAATACCAACTATTGATGTTCAAAAAAATATTTCAAATGTTTTTAAAATATATAATAAACGCAAAAAATATGTTGAAGTTCTAAAAAATAGGATTTCAAATATTTGCCCTATATTAATTGCAGGAGCTATGAAGGAGGCTAGATAATATGCCTAATTTTAAATATTATGAAGATGATTATGAAAGTGCTGTTCTAGAACTTTTGTGTCAACACCCAGAATATGAATATGAATGTGGATATGATATTCATAGAGAAAAGAAAGATATTATTTTATTCAATGATATTAAAAGATATCTTGAAAATAGATACGGATATTTTAATGATGATGAGATTAAGCAAGTTATTTCTCATTTAACACATTTTTCTAATATATCTTTATATCGTTCTTTAAAAGAAACATATAAGATTATTACATCTACATTCACAATTGATAGAGAAGATGGAAGGAAAACTTCAATTGAATTCTTTGATTATGATAATTTAGATAACAATATATTTAAATGTGTTAATCAATTTGAATTTAGTGAGTATAAGGAAAGAAGACCTGATATAGTAATCTTTATAAATGGTATTCCTGTTTCAGTCTTTGAATTAAAGAATCCTGCAGATGCAACTGTAGATATAAAAGATGCATATGACCAAACTCATATTAGATATGCCCAAGATATTCCGTCATTAATGAAATTTGATTTTATTAATGTAATATCAGATGGTGCAAATACTAAATATGGTGCATTATTTAGTGATTATGAATTCTATTTTAAATGGAACTCTAATGATGGTGAAGATTATGATAATACTGATGGCATTGAAGGTATTAAAACATTAATTAATGGTTTGTTTGAACCAAAAACACTATTAACAATTATTAAGAACTATGTGTTTATTCCAGATTCAAGTGATGATGATATTGTTATATTACCAAAGTATTATCAATTCTATGGCGCAGAAAAAATGTATAATCACATTCTTAAAGAATATGCATTAAAGTCTGGTAAAGGTGGAACTTATTGGGGTGCTACTGGATGTGGTAAGTCATACACTATGTTATTCCTATCAAAAAGACTTACTGTGTCATTAGAACTAGATAAACCAACAATTATATTACTTACAGATAGAAATGACTTGGATGAGCAATTATCGGAAGATTTTGAAAATGCTAAAACATATCTTGTAGATGAAAATTCATTATCTATTAAGAATAGAGATATGTTAAAGAAAAAGCTTGGCAATGTTCAAAGTGGTGGTATATACTTAATGACTATCCAGAAGTTTAGCGAAGATATTAATCTATTAAGTGATAGAAGAAATATTATTTGTATTTCAGATGAGGCTCATAGAACACAAACTAATACTGGTGAAAAGATTACTATTACTGATAAAGAAGCAAAAAAGAGCTATGGCTTTGCTAAGTATTTAAGAGATTCATTCCCTAATGCAACTTATGTTGGATTTACTGGAACTCCAGTAGATGCTACATTGAGAGTTTTTGGTGATCCAGTTGTAAAATATACTATGAAGCAGGCTATAGATGATGGTGCAACAGTAAGAATCACACGAATCAATGGTCCTCGTGAAGTTCAATTGGATGAAAAAATTGCTGAAGCTTGCGATAAGTATTATGAACTTCAACAAAAAGAAGGTGCCAATAAATATCAAATAGAACAGTCTAAGAAGGATATGACAAAATTAAAGATTATTTTAGGAAATCCAGATAGACTAGATGTTGTTGTTAAACACTTTATTTGGCATTATGAACTTCGTTGTAGCGAAAATGCTACTATTAACCAAAAGGCAATGTTTGTATGTTATGATAGAGAAATTGCCTTTGAAGTATATAAGAGAATAAAAGCATTGAGACCTGAATGGTTTGAAAAGAAGATTTTTGCAAAAGAGTACGAAGGTAGCGAGAGAACAAAAGATGAAGAAGAAATTGAAAAAGTAAAGCTAATTTGTACTAATGGTAAAAATGATTCTAAAGAAATGCAAGAAGTTATCGGTTCATCTGAAGATAGAAAGAGATACGCTAAGGCATTTAAAGATGTTAAATCTAATTTTAAAATTGCAATATTAGTAGATATGTGGATTACTGGTTTTGATGTTCCATCTTTGGATACTATGTATTTAGATAAGCCAATTGAAACTCATAATTTAATTCAAACAATTTCACGTGTTAATCGTGTATTTAAGGGTAAAGAGGAAGGTGTAATTGTTGATTATATCGGACTTGAATCTGCTTTAAAGAAGGCGATGGCACTTTACAATGGTGACTTAAAACCAGTGAATGGTGTTGATGTATGCTTAACAATCTTTAAAGATTTTATGTCTAAGATTGATGCATTAATGAATGAGTGCAATTTCTCTAAGTTCTTTGATGAAACAATTAGTTCGCTTGAAAGACTTATTATTATTCAAACAGGCGTAGAATATGTTTTATCAGATAAGAATAGAACGGATAATTTTATGGGATTTACTTTAAGAGCCAAAAAGGCTTTTGACATTTGTATTGGTCATCCTGATATTGAAACTCGTGAGGTTGATAGATTACATTACTATATGTGCGTTAGATCTGTCATTTACAAAATGACAATTCACGATACGCCTGATGCAACATTAATGAATAGAAAAGTAAAGGAATTAGTGGATAGAGCTATTTCCTCTACATATGATGGTAAAGAATTTAATTTTGAGAATTCAAAAGAAGATGCAACTAATATATTTAGTGATGAATTCTTAAATAGTATTAAAAAGATTAAATTCTCTAATACAAGATATCAAGCTTTAATTAAATTGTTGAAAAAAGCAATTAAAGAATTTGGTAAAACAAATAAGTTAAAAGCATCTGTATTCTCAAAGAAGTTACAATCTGTAATTGATAGATATAATACACGTAATGAACTAGGTGAAATAGAAGAAATTATTGAAGATGTTGTAGATAACCTAAGTGAAGAATTGGAAACTATCTTTAATGAGCTTAAAGATGAAAAACAATCTTTTGAAAAGTTAGGTATATCTTTTGATGAAAAAGCATTCTATGATATTCTAGTTGAAGTGGCTGAAAAATATAAATTTAAAGATAAAATTGAAGAAGAAAAATTTATATATCTTGCTAAAGAAATAAAGAAATTTGTTGTGAATAAATCAAAGTACACAGATTGGACCCATAGACAAGATATTAAAGATGAATTATATTCAGATGTTGCAGTTCTATTGAGAAAAAATGGTTATCCACCTGCTCAACCAATAGATGAAGCATATGATGAAATATTAAAACAAGTAGAAAATTTTAAAAAGTATAACGATTAATCAAATAGCATTGAGAAAATTTTTAAAAAAAGCTCGATTTATTTGATTAATCAATGCTTTTTGTATAAAAAAGGACGTGATTACATGCTAAAAGTAATATTAAATAAGCATGAAGAGGATAATGTTTTGAATGGCTATCCATGGGTATTTAATAATGAAATAATTAATTTCGAAGGCACTATTGAAAACGGTAAGGTTTGTAGTGTATATACCTTTGACCATAAATTTGTTGGTTATGGATTCTTAAATACCAATTCTAAGATTATGGTTAGAATTTTATCATTAGATGAAAATGAAGTTATAGATAAAGAATTTTTTAAGAAAAGAATAGCTTATGCAATTGAGCATAGAAAGAATTTGGGTTGGAGTGCAACACGCTTAGTATTCAGCGAAGCTGATTTCTTGCCGGGACTTGTTGTTGATAAATATGGTGACTATTTATCAGTGCAATTTATGTCTTTAGGAATGGATATGATTAAGCAAGATATAGTTGATATATTAGTTGAATTAACTGGTTGCAAAGGTATTTATGAACGTAGCGATATGCCTGTTAGAGAAAAAGAAGGTCTTGAACAAGTAAAAGGTTTCTTATATGGTAAATTTGATCCTAGAGTAGAGATTGTCGAAGATGGAATAAAGATGATGGTTGATATGGAAAATGGTCAAAAAACAGGCTATTTCTTAGATCAAAAGTTAAATAGAGATATCTTAAGATTATATGCTAAAGACCAAGTTGTATTAGATGCATTTTCTAATGTTGGAGGCTTTGCATTACACGCTTGTAAATATGGAGCAAAACATGTAGACGCCTGTGATATATCACAAAGGGCTTGTGATGAAATTGCTATAAATGCAAAATTAAATGGTTATACGCAGTTGAACACTATATGTACGGATGTTTTCGATTACCTTCATAGTGAAGAAATTAAGAATAAGTATTCCGTTATAGTCTTGGATCCACCAGCCTTCTCTAAAAATAAGGATTCTTTAAAGAAAGCTTATAGAGGATATAAGGAAATTAATATGCAGGCTATGAAGATTATTAAATCTGGTGGTTATTTATTAACGTTTAGTTGTAGCCAGCATATGACTCCAGATTTATTTATGCAAATGGTAAATGAAGCAGCTCATGATGCTAAAAGAACTGTTCAATTTTTGGATTTTAGAATTCAAGCCCCTGACCATCCAGCCTTATTACAATCAGAAGAACAGTTATATTTGAAATGCATGATTTTAAGAGTAAAATAAATTATTAAAATAATTGTAAAAGCAATTGGTGTTAAACTAATTGCTTTTTTAATTTTTAAAAACCGTACTAAGGTTAGTTGACTAAATGGTAAAAACGTTGTATACTGTTCCTAAGCTTAGTACAGAAAGGGCTGGTTAAAATGTATTCTTTTAAAAGTGTTAAAAGAGATAATAAAACTTTATGGATAGTAGTTGATAGAAATGGGATACCTGAAGTTTATTCATCAAAATTTATAATTCATTTAGCAAGGTTAAATAGATCAAGACATACATTAAAAAGATACGCAACATCATTAATGATTTTCTTTAATTATTTAGAAGTAAATAATATGAATGTTCTTGATGTTGCTAATATAAAAGAAATACGAAGTTTCTTTTCTAAATATAGTGATTACTTATCTAATGTTAGAAATGTAGAAAATATTACTTGTAACGAAAGATGTTCTGATGTTGTATCTTTTTATTCGTTTTTAGCTGATGAGGAAATAGTATCACTTAATAGTTTTACTTTGATCAGTGAAAGTTCAAATTCAGTCTTTAATGAATTTATCGGTAAAAAGTATCATAAAGAAAAGTTTAAATTTAATATTGATTATAAAACTGAACGTGCAAAGCCAAATAATCCGATTGATAGAACTGTTATAGAAAAACTGATAATTTATTTAATAAACAAAGTACCTTATTTATGTGAAGGTATTACATCTAAAATGGGAATTAAAGAATTAACAATGTTAAGAAGAATAGTGTTTTTAGAACTTGCAATTAATTGTGGTTTAAGAGTTGGGGAAATACTTGGGTTAAGACTAGATGATTTATCTGATATTGGTCAGGGTAATATTGAAATTCTTCATCGAGAAGATAACGAAAACGAAGCATTATCAAAAACACAAGATAGAATTTTATCTGTCGATGAAGAAGTAGCTAATCATATTATTACACTTTTGATTGTTTCTCAAAATCATTTTCCAAGTGATTATTTATTTGTGTCATATTCTGGAAAGAATATTGGCAAAGCGTTGACGGATAATGTAATAAAAAGTGAATTTAATATATATCAAAAAATATTATTAGAGCAAGGATGGATTGATGAAGATTATAAAATTCATCCACATGATTTAAGACATGCATTTGCTACTGACTTTTATGATTCGACTCAAGATCAAATATCATTACAGACAATATTAGGGCATAAACGACTTGAATCTTCAGATAGGTATATTCATGCAAGAAAAGCTCAAAAATTGATGGTTGAAAGAGCAAACGAGCTTAAATTAAACAAAATAAAAGAGGAGGATTAATATAATGGAGAGAGTATTATTATCAAGATTTAATAAAAAATATAAAGATGAATTTATTATAATAAAGGATATTCCCAGTGACTCTAATAGGGAGGCTTTAATAGAATATTGCTATTGGATTTTTGATGGCAAGAATAAATTAAAAACAGCTAGAAGACATTTTAATACTTCTAGTAATTTCTTGATATCTTTGAAGGATAAAAGTGTAAAAGAATATAGTCAAGAAGATTTTAATAAATATTGTGATTGGGTCAGAGAAAACTTAGATAGACCAACTAATATTTTCATTATTAAAGAATTTTTCGATTGTTTATATTTAAAAGAACTAGTAAAAATTAGATTGATTGATTATACAACTACAAATATCATATTTCATGTTACACCGGAAATTGAATTGAAGCATAAGCAAGGCAAACCTAAAACAAGTAATTGTATTAAGAATATAGGAATTTCATGGCTTAGTGATGACAAGACTGAGATTATTAAAAAGTATTTAAATTATCTAATCGAAAATACCGAAAATACCTTAGGCGATATTGTTATGAAAGTAAGATTTTTAGATGAATTTATGAAAAATGCGGAAGTAGATGAAGGAATAATTACTGAACAATCAGTTATTAATTATGTAAATGAAGTATGCTCTGGCAAGATTAACAAAAAGTATATGAGGCTAAAAATGGCACATTTCAAAGTTTTTATTGATTATTATGTTAATAACTACATGGTAAATAATCCAATGGCGTATAAAGAGATATCTAGACGTGAAATTGTAACAAATTATAAGAATAAGGAGCATTCATTTAAATTGTTTGATATGAAGGATTTAAATAATTATTACGAATTCAAAAAATTTGTTAATTACATGTTAACTTTAGATTTACCCCATATATCTTTTGAAGATACAATTGTTGGGGCAAAATGGTATTTAAATTTATATAAAACTAATATATGCGAAATAAATGAAATTGATTCTTTGAATTGTAATGACAGTATCAAGAATAAAATGGTCGTTTATAGAGAATATTTGATCAGTGGATGTATATCTATAGTAAGTAAAAGGAAAAAAAAGGTTGTAACAAAAAGAAAAACTGTTGATGATATTTGTTTTGAAAGGTTTCCTGAAAAGTATAGGCAAATAGTTATTGACTATATAGATGCATTAAAAAAGGATAAAGGCTTTAAAACGACATATTTGAAAATGAAACTTAATTATTTGTCATGTTTTTTTAATTATATATCTGAAAATAAAATAGAATTGTCTAAAATTAATTATGAAATTATAGATGCTTATAAGCTTTACATTAGAAACTTAAATCAGTGCTATGACGCTACAAGAAAATATTTAAGTTCTCCTGATGATTTTCTTCATTTTTTATATGCTAACAATTATATTGATGAAAGAATTGTTATAAGTCATCAAATAGATAAATATCCTGTATTATATATTGGTAAATATGAGAACACCGAAAGGTTAGAAAGAACATATGTCGGTAAGGAGAAAAAGGTGATTAGGTTTAATAACTTAAATACGCCGGAGAATTATACAGTGCTTTATAATTATGCTGAAAATCAAATAATTTATACTGAAAGGAAATATGAATGTATTCAAAGTACTATAAATCAGATTTCAGAGTTTCTAAATTATACATCGTGTTCATATGAAAAAATAAGTAGAAATATGCTTCTTAATTATAAAAACAACTTAAAAGTATCTATCAATACAGTTAATACTAAAATTCATGCAATTGATAACTTTTATGATTATTTAATTGCTGAGGGACTTGTTAAAAATAATATTGTAAATGAATCAGACTATAAATACGATCGAAGTAGAAAGTATAAAAATAATGATATAAATTTATCAGATATTCAAAGAATTTTTTCTGTAATAAATAAATTGGATGAAAGGTATATGTTTATTATCGTTGTTCTTGTATATACAGGATTAAGATTTAGTGAAGTAGCATCATTAGAAAGAGATTGCCTATACTGTAATAATGGATATTATTATTTAAACTCCTATTCAACAAAAGCTTTAAAATATCAATCAACTTTAATTTCAAAAGATTTATATGATTATATTTCAGATTATATAAAAACACATGAAAGACGATGTAAATACATTGTTTATGATAGGAAATTTGGAGTTTTAAATTGTAATAGAGTTAATAAAGATATAAATGATTTTTTTAAAGAAGAAGAAATAAAAGGTTCAAATGGTAAAATTCTTCATATAACGACGCATCAATTTAGGCATACTGTTGCTTCAATGTTGCAAGATTTTGAGGTTCCTGAAAATATAATTCAAGTATCTTTAAATCATGCTAACATTGAGAATACTGTAATTTATAACAATCATTCTTTTGATAGAGTATCAAGAATAAAAAATAATATTCCTGATGATTTTAGAAAACAAGGAATTCTTCAAGAAAAATTTGATATATCATTTGATGATAAAGAATTGGCAAAAATAAGACCAGTTATGTATGGTATGTGTTATCAAAAGACTGTGTTAGGAGAGAAAGCTAAGTGTGGTAAGGGTTCTAATAATTGCTTCAATTGTCCTAGTTTTGTGCCACAACCTGATAAATTATCAGATTATGTTGCTTTAAAGAATCAAATAGATAAAATCATCGAAAGATATAAAACTATTAACAAAAAGGAATTAATAGAACAAGAACTAATTGATACGAGAAATAAGTTAATCGATATTATATCAAGTATTGAAACATATATTAATTATAAAGAGGAGAGTGAAAAATATGAGAAACCCACTAATGCTTTCTAAATTGGATAGTGAAGATGTTAAGATTGATGGGGATATTATTTCAGTTAAATATATAGATTCATGCAATGGAAAAAGAATAACTCGTTGGATAACTATTGACTTAAAGATATTTAATGATGGAATTAGAGAAATTATTAGAAATTATATTTTGAGTTATGGAGGAAGAAGTTCTCAAACAAAAATAGTATATATAAGAAAAAATTGTGAGTTTGTAAATGAATTCACATGTGAAAAGGATTTTTTAAAATACTCATATGAAGAGTATATGAAAAGATATGAAGAATATAGTTTAAATAAATATGGAAAGATAGTTAGACAATCAAAAACTTCGATTAGTGTTCTTTATTCGATGATAGAAGAAAAATATAGGAGTACAAACGAATATGATAATGACACATGGGATGTTAATAATTTTGATTTTCCAGTTAAAATTCCGAAAAATAAAAGACTGACAAGAATTGTATTTACCTACTTTTCATCAGCATACTTTAAAGAATATGTTAAGAAATATACATATAATATATTGAAAAAATATTCATATGCAAGTGCTATGAATGAAATGAAATCATTGAAGGTATTTTATAATTTTTTGAAAGATAATTATAATTTTGTCTTAGATAATTTATCTTTATTAAATAGAGAGATTATGAAACATTTCATTATATTTATCAAAAAAAGTGAAAATAATTCTAGACAAACTTATAGAGTATTATATAAATGTAGGAGCTTTTTAAATTATTTATATCTAGATTGTCATTTTTTAAATTGTGATAAATTGATATTAAAAAGTGAAATGCCAAAATGTTATATAGAAAAAAGGCTTGATCCTTTTACACCTGAAGAAGAGGAAAGTGTAATTAAATGTTATCAATATTTGGATGAATTAAGTAGGGATATGTTATTTGTAATGCATTCATTAGGATTAAGACCTGCTGATACATCCACGTTAACAATAACCGATTTGATTGAATCAAATAATGGCTGTCGATTAAATGTTTATATGAATAAAGTAAATAGATATAATGTGATTGAAATCAATAAAGAAGATAAATATGAATCGCTAGAATTAAGCGATACAGTATATAAAATTTTAAAAAAGAATATCGATATTTCAATAGAAAAATTTAAAGAGAAGGCAATATATATATTCCAAAAGAACGAGGATTATCCGTTTAATGTTACAGAAGACATTATGCCTAAATTGCAAAAAATAATTAAAGCTCACAATATACTTGATAGAAATGGTGAACCTTTACACGCATATGGATATAGATTTAGATATACTTTTGGTACTAATGCAATTAATAAATATAATGATCCACATTTAGTAAAAGAGCTTTTGGGACATTCAAATTTAAATACACAATTATACTATACAAAGTATTCTCCTGCTACAATTATGCAATATAAAAAACCATATTTTGATCAATTAGATAAATTGCTTAAGTGTATTGGTGATGAATCGCTAGGAGTAAGAATTAATTCTGAAAATGAATATGTTAGAAAAACAGCAGTTGGTGGTTGTACATTAGTTAATTCAAATAGTTGTAATTCTGGTGCTGGTTATGGATGCTTGAAGTGTAATTTCTTTAAACCAATTAATAAAGCATATTATTTAGAGTCAATTAGTTTAATGATCAATGATTGTAATAAGGATATTGAGATTGCAAGATTAAATGGATTTGATATTTTACTTGAAAGCAATATAAAACTATTAAAAATTTTAGAAAAAATAAAACTTGAATTGTTAAAGAGTAACATTAGTTGTGCGTAAGGAGATGATATGTTATGAAGAAAAATGTAAAAGTATCAAAACTTAGAAAACCTAAATTAACGACAGAGGAATGCTTAAAGGCATGTTATGATGCAGTAGAAGAGTTGCAAAAAATGGGAGAGCCTATAACTTATGGAAATGTGTCAAAATTAGCCGATGTTTCAATCTCTTTTGTAAAGCATAATGAAGAAATAAAGAAGATTATTAAAGAAAAATCTCCTTATATTAATCGTGAGAATAAAACAAAAAGAGAGATTGCAACTCTTTCAATTGCAAATTTAAGAATTGCTAATTTAGAAAAGAAGGTATCGTCATTATCAAGAGAAATAGTTGTAAAAGATAATAAGATTAAAGAATTAGAAGAAATAAACAAAAAACTAATTGAGCAAAACGCTAATTTGATTCAGGCACATTTAGACACAATATCTTGAAAAAGTACTAATTTTAGTATAAAATTTCAATAGGTGATATTTATGTCTGAAATCAAAAAAGAAAGAAAAAAAAGACGAGATGTAATTGAAAAAGAAAAAAGAGTAATTGATTTTATAAACAATAAAATTGAATATCATCAAAAAATTAGCTTTTCATTAATTGCGACTGAGCTAGGTATCTCAAAAACATTTTTATATAATAATCCAGAAATTAGAAAGATGATTGAAGATAATAGTACAGTTGGTGAGAAGGTGAAAAAAGATAATTTTTTAAAAAAAACTAGAGGAAGTTATGGACAAGGTAAACAGTTTCCGTTTGTTATTCCAAAGGAAATATTATATTCAACCCTTGCAGATAACGGAATTGGTTTAGATCATAATAAGATAAAAAGTATTAACTATATTTTAGATGAAAATGATAAAATATATAAGACAGAAATCGAATCACTATCAGGAAATAAAATAATAATTGAAATAAAAAAGAAAGGTAATACTTAGAATCACATTTTAAAATATAATTGTTAAAAAAGAGGTGTAAACACTGGTGTTTGGTTAAAAAAGTGGCTTTATTACTAGTGTTTTCGGTTATGGCACTACGGATAACGAACTACCCACCTGCGTTTACTAAATCTAAGGATACAGTAAAGAAAGCATATCGTGGATATAAGGAAATTAATTTACAGGCTATTAAAATGATTAGACCAAATGGTATTTTAATGACTTTTTCTTGTTCACAGCATATGAAAGAGGATTTATTCTTACAAATGGTAAGAGAAGCTGTAAGAGATTCAGGTAGACGTTGTATGATTATTGATCAAAGAATTCAATCTCCTGATCATCCATCATTAATATCAACAGATGTAGATTTATATTTAAAGAGTATTACATTAAGAATTATATAGGAGGGAATATGCTAAAGAATAATTATCATACACATATGAGATTTTGCAATCACGCAGTTGGTGATGTAAGAGATTATTGTCTTGCGGCAATTAAAGCTAATTTAGAAGAGCTTGGTATGACTGATCACGCACCAATCCCTCTAGATTTTATGAATGAGGACGACTACCGTCGTACTTGGTCTTATGAAAATATGAAGCTTGAGCAAATAGATTCATACTTAGCTCAAATAAATGATTCAAGATTAGAATTTAAGGATAAATTAAAAATTTATTCTGGCTTTGAAACTGAATATTTATATGGTCATGATGATTATTATCATATGCTTAGAAGAAAGGTTAATTACTTAAATTTAGGTATTCATTTCTTTAATGATAATAATGGCAAGCTTTATGATACTTATAGTGAGGTTGATTATAATTCTTTAGAATATTATGTAAAAACTATAGAAGATGCATTAGAAACTGGATTATTTAATACATTAGTGCATCCTGACTTATTTATGTATGATTATCATAATAAAGATGGGAAAAGAGAATTTGATGATGCTGCAATAAATGCAACAAAAAGAATTATTGAAGTATGTATAAAAAATGATATATATGTTGAGATTAACGCAAATGGTATAAAAAATGATTATGATAAAGATTTTATGGAATTCTTATACCCATATATAGATTTTTGGAGGATTGCAAAGGACTATCCTGAATTAAAAATAATTGTTGGTGTTGATGCACATGACCCTAAAATGCTATATGGAGATCATTTAAAAAGGATTTATGAATTAATTGATGTAGTAGGCATTAAGGTTTTAGATAAGATGGTTATTCATCACTAGGAAGTGGTTTTATGAAAATAAAAATTGATTTAGTGTTATCTAATGGATATACACTAGGACCTGTTAAAACTGAATTACAAAGTGAAGATAAATCCTTTTATAAGGGTGTAAAAAGAGAGCTTAAAATTTTAGATAATGCAATAAAGAAAAGCTTAAAAGATATCGATGAAACTCAAGTTAAGGAACCAAAGCTAAAGGATTATTTTTTAGCTCAAAGATTTATGATTTCAGATCCAATGCTTTATAGTAAGGCAAAGGAATTGATAGAACAAGGTCTTCCTGCAAAAAAAGCTTTTAAGGAAGCTATGAATGATTTTATTACTAATTTAAATAAATCAACATCAGCTTACCTAAAGGAAAGAATTGCTGATTTAGAGGATGTTGTTCAAATTATCAATAGTAATATAGATTATGATATTAAAAATAAGGAAGATGAAAGCTATATTTTAATATGTGATAAGGTTAGACCTTCAACCTTAATACATGACCATAAAAACATATTAGGTATTATTTCTAGAGTTGGTGGCTTTACATCACATTCTGCAATATTATCTAGAAGCTGGAGTATTCCATATGTTGTATTAGAGGAATTACCAAAATTAAATGATGGTGATATCATAATTATTGATACAAGAAAGAATATAGTAATAGTTTCTCCTGAATCAGATTTAATAGAAAAATGTAAGAAGGAAATAGAAGAGAAGTCTTCATATGAAAATGTTGCGATAGAACATAATGATTTCTTATTTTTAGCAAATGTTTCTACTAATAAGGATATTGATAGAGTTTTAAATTCTAATTTTGATGCGATAGGGTTATATAGAACAGAATTAATATTTATGAATTCTAAAAAACCTTATACTGAAGAAGAGCAATATACTATATATAGTGAAGCAACAGAATTAATGAAGGATAAGTTTATCACGTTTAGAACATTTGATGTTGGTGATGATAAGCAAATAGAATATTTAGTTACAAATCATAAAGGCTTTGATAATTATATAAAGAATCCTAAAATATTTGAAGATCAGGTTAAGGCATTACTTCGTGCAAATAAATATAATAACATGAGAATAATGTTTCCTATGATTGAAACAGAAGAAGAATTTATATATTTAAAGAATTGGGTATTAAGGCTTGCAAATGAGGGTGGATATAATATACCTAAGATTGGTATGATGCTAGAAACTAAAAAGGCTTTAGCAACAATAGAAACATTTATAGAGCCTGACTTCTTATCTATTGGTACTAATGATTTAACTCATGAGTTATATAATATTTCAAGAGATGATGAAACTAATGAGATATTTAATCATATTCAAGAATTATTAGAATCATTAAAGAAGGTTGTAGAATTCTGCAAAAAACGTGATATTTGTCTTTCAATATGTGGTGAGCTTGCATCTATTAAGGATGTCGCAAAGGAATTCTATAAAATAGGTATAAAGAACTTAAGTGTATCACCTGCATCTATGGTTATGCTAAATATGGCATACGATGAATACATTAATAATAAATAAGAAACACAGCAAAGTGTTTCTTTTTTTCTTTCAATAATGTTTGTAATTTTTTCTATCTTCTAGTATAATTGATATGGTAATTTTTTTAAAATTCATCAAAAGGGGTTTTTAAATATG
>JAEELJ010000046.1 GCA_016288855.1 Acholeplasmatales bacterium | reverse complement strand
TCTTTTTCACTAAATATCTTGTCATCAAACATCTGCTTTTTTAAATTACTTATAACATTTTCATATTCAACCTTTTGTTCAAGTATTGTCATATTATTTTTATCAATTATATTTAAATAATTCTCTTCTAATGCCTTTATTTTATCTTCATATTGTTTTTTTAATTCATATATTTCATTAATATATTTTTGAGTTGATTCATCAATCTTAACATCAAACATAATGCATAGAGCTTCTCTTAAGACATTTTCTTGATTCAATATAAAATCTTCATTAAAATCTTTAATTTTTTTAATCTTTTTTTCAAATGAACTGTAAAAGAATTCTACATCTAATTTTGTTTTGTTTTGCAAAACTTCAGTAATATAAAATTTTATAACTTTCGAATCAGGAAGTTTTTCTTTTCTGAAACCAGACCAGAATTGACCAGTTAATTTTGGACCAATATAATAATTTGATGTATTAGGAAAATTACCAGCATTAGCAATTAAGTCTTTCTTTAATTGATTAACTCCTATAAAAGATAATACTGCCTTAAATTGTTCTTCAGATAATACAACTATTTTATCTTTATTAAACTCCATACTTTATAATCTCCTTAATCATTTCTTTTCTACTTAAAAGCATCTTATCAACAGATTCCTTATCAACCATAAGCGTATCATATGTATAGATTAATTTATCAAAATAAAGCCAATCATCATTTACATTTAAATATAATTTAAGAATTTGTCCTCTAGGGATACTTAAATTAATATCCCTAGAGTCTTTTTTATTTAAAATGCATAAATCATTTTTGCCATCAGTAATTTTTACTTTCTCAGCAAAATCAAAAACGAGATTATCTATATGTATAGTTTTATTAATAACATTTAAATAGCGCACTATATCACATCCTATTTTTCATCTTTACTAGTTAAAGTTTTATATAATTCCTTTGCCATAATATCCATTACAGCCTTTTGGAATAATTGATTACCAAGTAATCTTTCATAAGCTGATGAATTTTGCATAAAACAATCAACTAATACTCTTTGAAATTCTCCTGGGAATATTGAATTTATGAACATATTGATATCATTAGTTTCAGCATATTCTTTTAGACGTTTCTTCACGATTTCATCATCCATTAACATTTTAAATACAGAATCAATTGCAACTCTATCACCTTCACCAAAGTCACCATCGTATTGTTCATTAACCTTTTGAACAATTCTTTCTAAAGTATCAACTTTCTTTGGTTTTACTCCACCTTGAACTGGAGCTGCAGGTTTAAATACTCCACCTTTTTCTTCTAGTTTAATCTCACCATGGAAAGTTTCTTTAAGTTGAGCATATTGTAATTGAATCTTATCTGTAATATCAATAACTTCAACTTGAGTTTTTGGTAACATATGCAATAAATAAGAACAGAATAAATAATCCTTAAATAAATCTTCATCATTTAATCTTATTAATTGTGTAACAAAAGCATATGTTCTAGTAAATTTCATAATTGTATCTCTACATAAAAATTTCTTAGAATCTTCTTCAATTTCTTTATATCTATCAACAACTGGTTTAATTACAGAAGTTAGTTTTCCAACAATTGTTGAATCTTGACGTTTCTTATCAACGTTATCTTTCATAATAGTCGCAAAGGCATCAACATCATTAACTGAAAATAAATTATAATTATTGATTTGACTTCTCAAATCATATACTCTATTTACATTTGTTTGACCTTCAAGGATAGTCTCTTCATAAAATGGTTGGAATGCTCCTCTAATATCTTCTGCCTTATTTGCAAAATCTAGTACAAATGTATCTGTTTTTCCAGAACAAGTTCTATTAAGTCTTGAGATAGTTTGAACTGCATTAACAGATTTTAATTTCTTATCTATATACATAGAATGAAGATAAGGCTCATCATAACCTGTTTGATATTTATTAGCAACTACCATAATATTAAATTCATCACTTCTAAATGCAGCTCTAAACTTCTTATCACTATTAATATATCTACCTGAATGATCTTTATTCATTGTAGCTTCTGTATAAGATGGTTCATCTTTTGACATATCATCAAAGCGAACTTCACCTGAGAATGCTACTAAAACATCTGTACCTATACATTCTTCTTGATGCTGTTTAATATAATCTTTAATTGCAAAATAATACTTAACAGCGTTATGTCTTGAATCAGCAACAACCATTGCTTTACCATGACCATTAATTTTATTTCTACCATTATGCAAGAAGTTATCCATAATCATTTCGACTTTTTCTTTAATAGTAAAGTCATGTGATTTGTAATATTTAAACAAAGCTCTTTTAGCTTTTTCTTCAATCAATTCAGGATTATCTTCAGAATCTTTTACAAGTTTAAATGCTTCTTTTAATGTCATATAATCCTGTAATACATTCAAAATGTATCCTTCTTCTATGGCTTGTCTCATTGAATATGTATGAAACTCATGACCCCCAAATAGTTCTATTGTTTTAGCAATAGGTGTTGCAGTAAAGGCAAAAAAAGATTGATTATTATGATGTCCTTGAGCTAATAATTCTTTCAAGAATTCATTATCAGCATCAATTTCATCAAGAGTTAAATCATTTTCTTCTGCATATGCTTCTAACTCTTTATCTTCATCAATTAGTGCTTTACGTAAAGTTCTAGCTGATTCACCAGATTGGCCTTGATGTGCTTCATCAATAATAATAGCAAAATTTCTATCCGTTAATTTATCAAAATCTTTATATGCATATAAGAACTTTTGAATTGTACAAATAATGATTTTACGCTTATCGTTAATAGCATCTACTAATCCTCTTGAACCTTTTTGTTGAGTGATACATTCAACTAACCCCGCTTTATGTTCAAAACTATTAATTGTATCTTGTAATTGAGAATCTAATACAATACGGTTTGTAACAACGATTACTGAATCAAAAATAGGCTTATCATCTTCATTGAATACTGAAGCTGCTCTATATGCAATCCATGCGATAGAATTAGACTTACCAGAACCGGCAGAATGTTTAATTAAATAATTTCTGCCAGCACCATTTTGCTTGATATCTGCAACTAGTTTATTTACTACATCATACTGATGATATCTAGGGAATATAAGTTTTTCGGATATTTCAGACTTTTTAATTCCATTAACAAAGTATTCTTTTTTTTCAACATTTAATGTAATAAAGCGATTAATAAGGTCAAATGCAGAATTTTTATCAAATACTATTTGCCATAAATATGAAGTAGCATATCCATTAGGATTTGTTGGATTACCGGCTCCACCAGATTTACCTGGACCATTACTTCCTTGATTAAATGGTAAGAAAGTAGTTTTATCTCCTTCTAATTTAGTAGTCATCCATACTTCATATAAATCAACTGCAAAATATGCAAGGAATCTTCGATTAAATCTAAAACATAATTCTTTAGGGTCTCTATCTTCTTTCCATTGCATAATCGCATTATTATAATCTTGCCCTTTTAATTGATTCTTAAGCTCAAAAGCAAATAGAGGTATACCATTAATAGAGATAACCATGTCAATACTGTTATTATTCTGAGTAGAATACTTGAATTGTCTAGTTATACCGATAATGTTTTTATTATATAAATTAACCAATTCTTGATTCAATGAAGACTCTGGTCTTGAATAACAAAGCTTAAGCTTTATACCCATATCTTCAATACCATTTTTAATAACATCTAACACACCACGAGCTTCAACAGTTTCATTAAAACGTCTTACTAGTTTTTCTATTGCTCGATCACCATAATATTTTGTATATCTAGCCCACTCTTTTGGTTGAGATGAACTAATGAATTCAGCAAGAATTTCAGGGAATACAGCATTAGTTGCGTTATATTCTGTTGGCTTAATTTGACGATATCCTTGATTTAATAAATCAAATTCTATATCTGACTCAAATTGTTTCTCATTATCATTAATTGGCATACTATTCTACCTCCTTATAGTTGAAAACCAAATTAGTTTTCTTTGTTTCAATACCACTCAAAATTTGAATGGTTTTATCTTTATCTAAACCTTGTATCTCAAAGTTAACTTCTAATTCATATATATTATCCAACATATCTTTCAATAGTAATGCAACATACTTTATTTCAGAATTATAAGTAAACTTATAGTCACTATTCATTTCAACAAATGCATTTTTGGGAATCACTTGTCCAATGTCATAGATATGTATATCATCGTTTATTCTAAATCCCCATAATGCTGTATGGGAATAATCTGAATTGTTCAAATATATTGCTGGTATAGAATACGTTGATTCTTCGTTTCCAGCTTTTTTTAATGTGCCAACGTTTTTCTCACTAAACAAATGTTTAAAAATTGGTTTTCCCATAGATTTATTAATTGTTCTAGGATCAAAAACAAATACTAAAGGTCTAGCTTTCTTAATCTCATCTTCTTTTCTATCAAAATCAGATTTTTTTATAGTCCAAGCAACTCCTATTAATGTTATAAAACCTCCATAAATAGCGGCAACAATTGGGATAGTAATCGTTCTTACTTCATCATTTGGAATAATATATATCAAATATATTGATAATCCTATTCCAACCAAGAAGTTTTGTAACATAACCCACTTATTAAAGGATGTTTTATTACTAGGATATGAAAAGCTTTGAGCTAAATCCATAAATATAATTAACATTATTGCTCCACCAAATATGAATTGCCACAATATACTAGGAATAAAACATGACATGTAAAACAAATCAATTAGCCAATAATATAATATTAGTAAAAAACACTTGTAGTTGGCTGTCTTTATTTGTTTTTCTGTTAAAGTGTTATTTTCAATAACCCATCTTTTCATCGAAATAATGCCAAAAGGTATTAACACAAATATGACTGAAAATGCAATCCAATTCCCTATCATTAATCTACTTCCTTTTTTCCAGTAACATATTCATAAATAAGTGAATTTTTATATTCTTCAAGTTCCTCAATTTGTTTTTGCTTAATAGCAATTAAAGAATCAATTTCATTTGTTTTTTTATTTAAAAAATCAGCTATCTTAACTTGAGTACTCATAGGTGGAATAGGTGTCGTAATTGATTTAAACATGTCACTTCCTATTGTAAATCTTATGTTTTTAGAATACATTTTATAATATCGATTTGAAAAAACATATCTAAACCAATAATCAGAAAAACTTTGATTTAATAAATCGCTATTTGGCTTAACTACATCATATGCTGATGTAATCATTCCATAATTATGTGACAAACCTGAAAAAACAGCAGATACATCTAAATCAAATAAACAAAAAACCATATCTCCTGGCTCAACAGTTTGATAATTTTCATAGCTATCCGGAATTTTCCCACCAGTAACATTTATATCTTTCTCTTTTACACCATTTGTTGTTAAAGAAAGTAATTGGTATTCTTTCCATTTTTCTCCTACTTTTTTTGAATGATATTCAAAAAGATATTTATTTGGTATTTCTTGCCAATCATCAGGTATTTCCTTGCAAAAAGGTATATTAGTTTTTTTCATTTTTAATCCTCCAATAATGACTTTATTAATTGTTGTTCTATAATGGTATTCTTCTTAAAATCAGATAGTACATCAATACTTTTTCTAGGTTCAATAAATTTATAAAAAATTTTAGAAAAGGGGATTTCATAGCCAATTTTATCTTTTGAACGATCCATAAAGGCATGCCTGTTATATTTCTTTACATTATTTATAAAATATTCCTCAACATTGTCATTTAATGGAATAATTACAGAATCATTTCTGCCCCTCATAGGAATTTTATTTCCTTTTTTTAATAATTCGTTGCCTTCGTTATCCGTTTCAGCAGTCTCAATATTTATTCTTATATATCCGAACTCTTGATTATCAAAAATTTTTGATTCTACAAAAGCATTGTCAAGATTTTGGATACTATAATTCTCATTTTTAAACTCACAATATGCTTTTAAAATCAATTGAATTCTTTTTTCATCCAAATCGACACGTTTAGAACCTATGTTTTTTCTACGTTTATCATAGCAATCTGATGCACATATCAATTGTATTTTTCCAATTCTATTTAAAGGTTTAGCATTTTTACCAACAATAATCCAAATATAAGTTACAATTCCTGTATTATAAAACAAGTCATTAGGTAATTGAATAATTGCATCAACCATATCTTCTTCAATCAAATATCTTCTTATTTCGGATGGACCAGAACCTGCATCTCCATTGAACAACGATGAACCATTTTGTATAATAGCCATACGTCCATTTTTCTTTAATTTCTTAACTCCATTTAGCATAAATAATAATTGACCATCACTTATACTTGGAAGTCCTGGTCCAAATCTTCCATCAAATCCAAACTTAGCTTCTTTTTCAACTGCATCTTTTTCCTTTTTCCAATCAATTCCAAATGGTGGATTAGAAATAATATAATCAAATGTTGTATCTTTAAATTGATCATTACTTAAAGTATCACCAAATTTCATATTATCAGCATTTCTGCCTTTAATTAACATATCTGATTTAGCAATGGCATATGTTTCAGGGTTAAACTCTTGACCAAATGACATTAGATGAGAATCTGGATTTATTTCTTGTAGTTTTTCTTCAAGACAAGCTAACATTTGAGATGTACCCATTGTCATATCATAAGCAGTCTTATTGCAACCTCTTGCCTTAATTTCATCTTTTTCTGGTGCTACCAATAATTCTGTCATTAAATAAATAATATCTCTAGATGTAAAATGTGCTCCTGCTTGTTCATCATATGACTCAGAGAATTTACGAATTAATTCCTCAAAGATATATCCCATATCTTGTGATGTCATTACTTCTGGTGACATATCAGCTTTTTTAGAATTAAACTCACTAATGATTGTGAATAATAAATCATTTTCAGTCATCTTAGATATTTCTTTATCAAATTCAAATCTAGCTATAATGTCCTTTACATTATCTGAATATGATTGTAAATATGCAGTAAAATTTGCTGATATATTTTCTGAATCAGCAATTAATTTTTGAAAGTCCAATTTTGAAGTATTGTAGAAATCATATCCAGATGCTTTTTTTAATATAGCTTCTCTTGCTACACCTTCTACTTTTCTTTCATCTAACATTTTCACAGTATCTAAAACTTGTTGCTTAGTCTTTTTTAAACTATCATCAAATCTTTTAATTACTGTCATTGGTAAAATAACTCTACCGTATTCATGGGGCTTATATTCTCCATATAAATGAGTGGCAATTTCCCAAATCAAATTTGCCTTTTCTCTTATATTAATATTTGTTTGTTTTTGCTTTTCTGTTAACATCTTATATTCCTCCTAGTTTAGCGCATTAAATAAATCATTTATTTTTGATTGAATTATCTCCAATTCTTTCTTTTTAATTTCATATTCTTCTTGCAATTCTTTATAAGAAAATACATATTTTCTTTGCACTTCCATCGGAGGACAAGGAATCATTAAACTCTTAAAGTCATCCAATGTAATTGTTGTAGTAACACTACCTTTTTGTATTTTATCAAGAATTTTTCGGCCTTGATTAGATTCAAAAAACATCTTTAAATAAATTGGATTGATGATTTTAGTATTTGGCCTAACAATCATCATGCTTCCAGATACAATAATGTTTTTATTATTTATATTATTAGCTACTGCTATTTTTACTTTAGTACTTTTTGTTGTAAAAACTAAATCTCCTTCATTTAAAAAATATTTCTCATATTTAGAACCATCTATAAGCTTAGTTAGCTTTCCATAATCTATTACCCCATTATCTATGTCACTTGATGTTAATAGATAATAACTTGCATCATTAGATTCCGTAACATTATCCATAAAAGTTGAATACGTTCCTTTATGTCCTTTCATTACTTCTGCTACATCTTCTAACTTTTTTAAAGATTCGGTATTGTTGTATAACTTTTCAGTAATTATATTAGAAGGAGTCATTACAGCTCCTCTTAATATCACATCTTTATAATCTGCAAAGTCACAATCATCATTTAAATATCTATCTGTGATAATGTTAATAATATTATCTAATCCAATTAATCGTACATCTTCAATTTCAAAAATATCAGCAGCATTCAACACTTTAATTTTCTCTACATTTTTTCTAAGAATAACTAAAGACATATTAAGATTCAAATCACTAGATAATAACTTAAATGGCATTGATATAATTCCTTCTACAACCCTTTTAGATAATAAGTTTTCTCTAAATTTCATATCAGGATTTCTTGATAGATAATTATCTGGAATTAATGCTATAGCCCTATTATTCCCTTCTAATTTGTCAACTATTTCATTTATATCATCCCATGGATTATATTGTACCTTGCTATTTTTTTCTAATAATGAATAAGATGGATTAATGAAAATCTTATTAATCTTAAGTGATTTTAATACCGCTTTTGTTTTAACACGTGAATAATTCATATTATTCATTATTAGTGCCATTTCGGTCATATCAGCATATATTTCATAATTTGGTTTAAATAAAGTTCTTAATCTAATTACGTTTTTTTCTGAATCAACAAAAGAATTGGCATTAAACAAGAATCTTTCTTCTAAAGTATTAACCTCATAAACTACATCATTCGACTTAATTTCAAGTAGCATACAAACTAATTTGTAAAATTCATTATTTAAAAACATTGAATGATGATCAGCATCAATTTTTGAAATTAAATTTACCAATTCTTTTATTTCATCGTCACTTAATTGAATATTATTTAAATATTCAGATACAAGTATAAGTTCAGGACTAGAGTTGAATATCTCATCCTCATAATTTATGAATTCTTTATACTTTTCTGAACGCTGAAAAGATTCTGATGAATAATATTTAAACAATAATAAAATAGCAACAAATTTAGTGTCATTAAACTTCTTACTATATTTATTTATTAAACCCAAATATTCAGTTAATTGGTTATCTAGATTACGTTTCATATTATTCATCAGTTCCTTCCGTATTAAACTAGGTATTAATCTGCTAATTTCTTAACAATGCTTCTATTAAGTTTAAGTTCATACTTATTAATCTTTTCAATAATTTGATTAATATATGATCTATTAATCTTATCGCATTGTTCATCAATGTTTCTAACAGCCTTTGAAATACTTTCAGTATTCTTAGTAATGTCAGCAATTGCCTTTTCCAAAGATTCAAGAGGTTTATCCAAATAAGTCTTTTTAATCTCCTCAAACTCTTCTAATAAAGCAAATTTTGATTTTAATTCTAATTCCTCAGCTTCTTTACTTAGAATTAATTCAGAGAATCTTGTAGTTAGAGATGCAATCATATTTAAGAACGTCATTAAATAAGCAGGTCTAACAACATACATATTTTCATATTCTCTAACTTTAAAAATTGGTAAAATGTTAGGTTTATCCATTTCAAGATTAGATACCAATAAAGCATATTTACAATTTTTCTTTTCTCTATTCTTATCTAACTGCTTATAATAATCTGAATTAGTTTTCTTGTTAACAGAATCTGGATTTTCATCTTTCATATCCATACAAACAGAAGCTAATAATTCATCATCCAAATGCTCATTTGAGGCATATACTTTGAATATATAATCGGCTTTTGAACCCTTTGATTCATCTTCTTCTCTAACATTCTTTGTATCCTGTTCCCAAGTGCAGTTAAACAATCCATTTTGCATGTATGATTTAACCTCATTATCACACCATGCCTCAAGGTCGTTACCTGTTTGTTTAACATTCATTGCGGCCTTTGCTCTTTGTAGATTATTGATAATATCTTCTTTTTCTTTTAATAATGCATCATACTTTTCCTTTTGAGCATCGACGATTTTTATTCTTTCAAGTTCAAAATCAGAATCCTTCTTTTGAAGTTCAGCATCTTTATTAGCTAATTCAATTTTGTTATTAGCTTCAATATCTTTAATTTTTAAAGAGTATTCATTTTCAATGTCGTTCTTTACTTGCTTAATTTGAGAATCATATTGAGCTTTCAATAAATTAAAGTCTTGTTCCAACTTTGAATACTTTTCATTATTCTCAGCAATTAACTTGTTACGTTCGGCTTCATTTTTAGATTGCATTGTTTCAATATCGGATTTTTTTGTTTCATTTAATAAATCAATTTGTTTCTTTAACTCTGAAATTTGATTAGAATAGTCTTTTGCTACTTCTTGTTCCTTAATGATTAATGATTTTTCATTATCTTTTCTAATGCTATCAATAAGTGCATTTAATCTATCAATTTCAGTTTGCTTCTCGCTCTTTAAAGATTCCAAATCATGATCTTTTTCTTTATTAATTAATACAATCTGATTCTTTAATTCAGAGATTTGATCAGCATAACCATTATCAATTTCCTGTGATTTAATTTTTAAATCTGATTCATGTTGTTCCTTTAATAAATTAATCTTAGATTCATAGTCCTTAATCTTTAATTCATTCTCAGCATCAATCCTTTTTTTGAATTCTAACAACTTAGCCTCATAAGCCTTTTCCTTGCCAGATTCAATTAACATATCTAAATATGATGTATCAACCTCAACAACTTCTTTAAGGTCAATCACATCTCCTTTATAAGCATCTTCTGCTAGTTCTAATAAAGTTTTATCTTTAACAATAACTTTTCTTTTTTCCATAATGTGCTCCTTTCAAAGAATAAATATATTGTTGGATGATTTTCCCGGTCTTATCATTCACCAATATTATATAATTCAAAAGTCATACTGTCAACATAAATAAAAGGGGTTGTATAAAACCCCTATTATAAACATTAGTGATACATATACAATTTGTATATGTATATTTTTTTGAAAAATTTGAAATTTTCTCTTAAGAAACTTGGTTTATAACGTTTTTGTATATTCTTCGAGTTTGTTTAGAAACATTACTAAGCCGTACTTTTGTATGTAAATAAGAATAATTAGATATGCGCATCATTGTGCTGCTTACATCTCTATTCACAAACCCGGATTGTTTTAGTTCATTCATAACAACATCTATGGTTGAAAGCCAATCGTCTAAATGATTTATATAAAACTTACAAACAATTCCATCTTCTTTGATTGACCATTTCATATTTATTTACCTATCAATTATTCAATTTTAAATTATTTTATATCCATCTTCTTCAATAATAGATACTTTTAATCCTTTTTTATGTAACGATTGTAAAAAGATTTCTTCTCAGCTTCTATTTGATATATTGAACCAGAAATATATTCTTAAAATATTAATCATATGAAAAGTTAGGTTATAAAAAGTTCAACTAAAAAAGTGCTAATTTATATTAAACTGGCACTTTTTCATTATTATGAAATGTTTTTACAAAAAATATTCATGCCTAAAATGGCAATTCTATTGCATTAGGAATTCTTGTGTATTCTCTAATTTCATCAATATCTTTAATTCCACATGATTTTAAATATTCATATGTAGAATCAAAATAATCTGATACGGCATAATTATCTTCATAATCTCCTGCTTTAGGAATGTATATTATCATTCCTTTTCTCGCTCTTGTTAGTAATACACGATATGAATTTAATATATGCTTCTTTTGGATTTCAGTACTTTCTTTAAATCTTTTTGGTGTAAGCATCCTTTGTTCATGCCAACTACCATTATGATAATACATATCCATATCCCAGCCTAAGAGTGACCAGTCTATTTCTAGTCCTTGAATATTAAACTCAGTTGCTGCAAATACTAGTGAATTTGATGAATCTCTTCCACTTTCGTCTAACATCCAATTAGCAAAATGCCAGTTATCAATATTATCAAATGAATGACTATATTTACCAAGTATTTTACTATTACTACTACAAAGCTTACCACATCTTTCTTTTCTTAAAGTATTATCTAACAAGAATTGTTCTGCATGCTTTAAGTTTCTTGTAATACAAATAGGATAATCATCAAATTTTTCTAATGCCTTTTTTGCATCTTCTGGTCTATTGTTTAATAATGCTTCTGAGAATTCTGATAGATTCTTAGCTCTTGGTGTTCTTATACAAGTTTTTAAATATAAACCAGGACATTCTTTCACTCTACTGCAATTTTTAATTGAATCAATATATAAATCTAATTTATCTGCACTTTGGTTAAAGATTTCATAAGATAATCTTATATCCCATTCTGTTTTCTTATTTAATAAAGAGTTAAACCAAAGTCCAAGACCATCTTCACCATTATGAATATCTTGTCCTAAACCTACAAGGGCAACAATTACTCCCCATTCTTTCTTATCAAATGTACTTAAAAGTAAGTCTGCTTCTGAATTTCCAAAATAAGATTCATCAGCACCTTTCTTCTCTAACCACTTTTCTAATTGTTCTTCATCCCATACTCTTTGAGCTTCATCAAAGATTAATACATTCTCATCTATTACACGCTTCTTAGATGAAATAATGTCTTGTTTGAAAGCATGTAGGTCTTGAATGAACGTCTTAACATCATTTACAGCTCTATTCTTATTAGGGAATTTTTCTGGATTAGCTTTCATGGCATCTCTTCCTAATGCTTCTGTTAAGACATTAATTAGTGGTCCATTACCACTAAAGAATACTGCTTCAGGCATATCATCATTATCTTTATTTCTAGTCTTACCTGCAATATCTAATCCTACTAATGTTTTCCCAGCTCCCGGTACTCCAGATACAAAACAGATAATCTTCTTTTTATTATCTCTTGCTTCTTTAATTATTTCTTCAACAGTTGATTCAGTTATTTTTAGATTTTCTTCTCCTGCATCAAATTTGAAGAATTCATCTACTTGATTATTCATGTATATAGATCTTGCACTTTGAATAATTGTAGGATTTGGCTTGAATGGGGAATTTACCCATTCTTCAAATTCTTCTTCAGTATAAATTATATCTGAACCATATTTACTTCTTATTAAATCAATATATTGTTCCATTTTGTTGGTATTAGCTTTAAATAAAGAGAAAAGTTTATCAATACCTAAATCAGATCCATTTGAACATATGCTATCTGGAGCTTTAGTTGCAATTAGAATTGGAACTACATATTTATTTCTATTTACTTCATAGAAATTCTTTAATGCATATCCATAACCATCAGCTTGATTGATATCATCATCATTAAATGTTACTTCATTATTTTTAAATTCTAATGAATATACTATATCATCCATTAATAAGACAACATCGATTCTCATATTAACTCTTGATAATACATATTCAAAAATAATATAACCTTTTTTATCTTGTAAATATTTCTTTAATATTTTTATTTGATTTGACCATGCACCTTTTTGAAGATGTAATTGATAAGGCTCTGTATATTCGTCACTCTCTACTAGAAAATCTACAATATCATTTGGATTTTGATTCAAAGCAAAATCTTCTATTGTAGATTCATAATATGTTCTGCCTGGTGTCTTTCTTAATCTTGGTTCCATAAAATAACCTCCATTTTATAGAAATTACAATTTTATAAAAAATCGTATAATTACATATTTAATTATAGCAGATCCAATACTTTTTGAGAAATTATAAATATCAAAAATTCAAATAATAATGCACAATACTTTAGTTGTTTGCTGGCATAATATCTAACTCCTTTAGGACATGAAAAAAAGCCTTTAGAATTTCTTCTAAAAGCCTATATCTCTATGGGATTTCCCTATTATAATTATTTCATACTACCCCTAGTATCACAACGTATCATGAACTATAACGAACTATCATCAACTATCAATTTTAAGGTAGTTTAGGTGTGTTTGTTGTAATTTTAAGTTTTGAATTTCTACCATCCATTTTATATTCTATCCATCTAGTAATGCCAACAACAGCAATTGGAACAATGACTTTTGCAACCTTCATAATAATCCTACCTCTCTTGTCTGATTTTTCTTCCTTCTTTAATTCAATTTCTTTCTTTTCTGCTTTTTTTTCAGAAGATTCATAAAGAACTTGAAATTGTATAGAAAGTCTGAAATAGTGTTCAATCCATTTTGCTCTATCCTCAGCATTCTCGCTTTCATCTATTTTCTTCTTTGTATATTCCCTATCATCTTTTAAAATTTCAAAATAGGCATTATATTTTTCTTTTCTATCAGCAGATAAAGATTCATATTTTTTATCAAACTTATCATCAATATTTTTCAACTCTTTATCCAACTCATCCATTGATTTTGATGCAAGGTTAAAACTTTCAGTCTTGATATCAAACCCTAATTTTTTACTTTCCTCTGTTATAATATTATCAACATTAACCATTTCATCTTTTGTTTCACTCATAGTATCACCCTTTCTTAAATGCATCGTAAACAAATATGTTTTTATTATTTTATTATAGCATATAATAAATATCATTTTAAGACTTGACTTATAACATACAAAAAATCTCTAGGGATTAAACCTAGAGACCTTTGTTATGCATTTGGCACTTTAACTTGAGCAACTCCTTCCCTATGCCATCTATATACTGTAGCTAAGGATACATACATTTTATCAGCAATATCTAGGAATTGCATAGAATTAATATATCTGAACTTAAGAATCATCCTTAAATTATCATCTTTTATTTCATCTATTACTCCCATTACCTTTGCTTTTAAGACTTGAAATTCTCACATTTCTTGATTTTTGCTTCCTTATCAACTGCCTTCATAATCCGCTTTACAAATGGTGCTTCATATAGCTCATTTATTCACTATTACGATATCAACACATAATACTGAACAAGTCAAAAAGGTACTTCTTATACTATTACAATATCTATAGGTATTAAGCCATTTTACTATATTTTTATTCTTTTTCCATCTATTCAAACATCTTGCCACTGCTACCATGTTCGGTTACGATGCCATCTGTTTTTATAAATTTTCAATTTTACACAATCTGATTTTGACAAAATAAAAATGATGACTTTACTCAAAATTAGGTAAAAATCATCATTTTTGATGTGAACCCTAAAGGTTAGAGCAAATAGAAAGAACTAATTTTATGGGTTCACCACAATTATCTTGCTTAATATGTTACTTATTTCTTTTTATTTGAATTATTATAGCTTATATCTATTAATGATAATATTTCATTATCAGCTAATGTATCATCTAATATAATTGAAACCCAGTTCTTTTTATTCATATGATATGCTATATATATTCCTTTTTTATTTAGATACTCACTTGTTTTATCTGATAGCATTATATCTAATACTTCTATTTCTTTGGATTCTTTTCCTATTATTTTGTTTTTAGGAATATTCATTATTATTCCAAACCATTTATTTGTGTTTGGATTTCTAAATACTCCAAAGCCTGGATCTGTATTCCATAGATATTCAGGATATACATTATATTTTTCTTTTATTATATTAGATAATCTATTTGATTGAGGATAAATAAAATCTTCTTTGTAATAACAATTATTTCTTATATCAATTAATATTTGTTCACATTCTTTTTTTAATTCTTGTATGAATGTACCTTCTTTCATGATATTTATTTGATCATATTCATCATTAAAGTCTTTATCTATTAGCTTTCCTTCTATTATTTTATTCGTTATTGTTATTTGTAATTCAAAGGAATTATTATGAATAGATTTGTTATATGAATAAATATTATTATTTAATATAAATCCATATTTTATTAATGTTTCTTCTTTTAATGTATATTTTTTAAATATTTCATTAATTAGCCTCAATTTTCATCTACTTCCTCTATTACATAGTGTTAATTACCAATTTAGGTATTTATTGTATGTTTTTAAATAATATATTTTGCATTTTGAATTGTCATATAAACAATATTATTTTAGCATATTATAGTGTTTTAGAAAAGAAAAAGGATGCCAATATTTTTATAGCATCCATATTTATGATTTAGTAAGAAGACTGTTGCCACATGATATTATAATTAGAAATAAACAAAACGAAAGAAATAACGAAATTTTATTTATTTTAATATTTCAAAAATATATTGACTTCTCTTCAATTATACCAAAACAATTTCGTATTTTAAAACCTTATCTAGTCATTTACACCAATTAGCTTCATTTTAATATTGTTCATCATTTAAAGCTTCATCATCAATGATAGTTTCTTCTTTTTCTTTTCTAAATTTATTTGTTGCGATTAAAATAGGCTTAAATGCAACTAATGTTACGATTCCTGCAAATCCAACCTGAATTAAATTACCTGGAATTGAGGAAAATGGTGTTAGTGGATTTCCATAGATAATCAATTCAGCAAAATAGTATCCTACAACTTTAATTATTATCGCAAATAAAATACCTATTGTGACATTAAAAAATGTCGTCTTCTTATGTCCAAACACTCCCATAACATATCCCATAGCACCAACGATTACCAATGTAAATGGGGCCCAAATTGCCCAACCAGATAATACATCAAATAATGCCATACCAACTCCACCACAAATCATTCCAATCTTCTTACCACAAAGTATTGCGAATAATAATAGCGGAATATTTCCTAAATGAATAAGACCTCCCTCTCCTCCTATTGGAAGTCTAATAGTTACAAATGCTGTAATTACGCAAACTAAAGCAGTTGCGATTGCACAAATAGTTAAATTATATATATTTATTTTTTTCATATTAATATTACTCTCCTTATTATCTATTATTTAATACATCCTCAAACTTAACTCCATATTTATGACTTTCATCACCCAAAGTTGCCTTAATAGAATTTATAACAAAATCACAGGCAGATGATAATGTATCTTTAATACTTTCTCCTGCAAGTATTTTCGCTATTACAATACTTGAAAACAAATCTCCTGTACCATGATAGCTTCTTGGCTGTTTTTCTTTAAGAACAGTAACAATATTCTTTCCATCATAAGATGAAGCTCCTACCTTATTACCATCTTCTACTCCTGTAAGAATAACATTCTTAGCGCCTAATTTATATAAATCATTAAGTAATATCTCATAATTATATTTTTCATAATCATTATTAGTTAAAAAACAAGCCTCTGTTATATTAGGAAGAATATAATCTGCAACACTGCAAATTCTTTTCATGCCATTTAAAATGTCATCTCCAAGTCCTTTATACATTCGTCCATGATCTGCCATAGCAGGATCTACTATAAATAATCCATCATCCTTTAATAAATGCTCTTTGCACTTTAAAATATAATCAAATTGCCTAGAATTACCAATGTATCCAGTATAAATACAATCAAATTTAATTTCTTCACTAATCCAGTGATTTATAATCTTAGGCATTTCATCTGTTAAATCTAAAAATGTATAATTAGAAAATCCAGATGTATATGTTGATAGGATTGCAGATGGTAAAATAGCAGTTTCAACTCCATACGCACTTAATGTAGGTAGTGCAGCTGTAATACTACACTGTCCATAACATGATATATCTTGTATTGTTAATAATTTTTTACTCATAAATAAAACCTCCACCTAATTAAATATATGTTTATATGATATTACAATTGTGATACCATTATAAGTATCAGATAAAGGTTTTTTTATAGTACCAGATTATAAAATTAAAAAACACCTACCATTAAAGATAGATGCTTACGCTTATTATCATTATTTTAGTAATATTTGGGTTATTTCTTATCTCAGCTAACACTTTTATTTGAGAAATGTTGAGATTTTTATTACCCACTTTATCACCCACTTTATTACCCACTTTATCACCCACTTTGTTAATTCTATTAAATAGGATTGTGACTAATATAGTGTCATCAGAGATATCGATAGATTCTTTACCATATACTTCGATTATCTTAGAAATACCTCTTCCTGTTTTCTCACTTATATGTAATTGTAAAAATAATTCCGATAATTTTTCATTAGTTTTTACGTGTCAAAAGTGCAATAGTTTCTACATGCATCGTGCTTGTCCTTGTAATATCAAAATTATATGTGGTCCTTGACCATATTAATATCTCAGTTACTAGTATTGAAAAATTTGAGATATTACTACGTCGTTCTTGACCTTATGAATAGATGATTATTATTCGTTCATTTTATTAAAACATCTTCAATCAACATAATATTCTTTCATTGTATCTAAACAAATACAGCCTAGCCCATACCCGAAAACACAACCACAATCTATTGCAATGCGATTATTTTTGATTATTATTTTTCCTTCATAATTTTTATCAATAAATTTAGTTGGTGTATGACCTGATATTATAATTTTATTATCGTAGTATATTTTATCATAATCTAATCTCGAATTAATTAATTCATTTAATGAATAATCATATAATTCTTTATTTATATCAAATGAATTAAAGCCACCATGTATTAATACATAATTAATGTTATTAATATTTA
>JAEELJ010000045.1 GCA_016288855.1 Acholeplasmatales bacterium | reverse complement strand
TATAATGTTCTTTCCATACAAAACATTAGTGTATATGTTTTTGCAGTTTTAGTATATTACAATACACCAAAACGCCGCTTTTATATACACACACCTTCGGTTTTAATATATCAATATCAACAACTATACGATAAAACAAGATAAATTAATAATTATTTAATAAATAGCTTAGAGTTTTTGTTAATAAAAATGACCCATGACTTTTATATCATAGATCACCTTAATTATCCTAAATAGATTATATAATTACTTACTAGACTTATTTCCCAAAACTTTTCCAAGAAACGCAGCATACCATCTCAACATGAACAACTCATTCTCTGATTTTTTCTTAAAAACTAGTCGAGTTATTTTAACCACTGGATAAACGCTGTTTTATCATTGCTATTATAACCAGCATTTTTATAGAAATCTAAGGTACTTTGTCTTTTTGAGCCTGTTAATAACATCATCTTATAAAAATTATTACCAAGTGCTATTTCTTTTGCATAATTAAGACAACTTGTTGCGTATCCCTTATTCCTATATTCATTATGTGTTACTACATTTTCAACAAATGCATATGGTCTTTGATTCCTTGTTAAATTAGGAATAATAACACATACACATGAGGAAACTATATTACCATCTTCTTCATATACAATAATATGGTGATTCATATCATTAAAAATTTCTTCCCATACATCTTTTAAATGTTCAGTATCGTCAAACTTTTCATCATTATGTAGAAATTTATAAAGTTCAAGTAATTGATATAATTCATCTTTTTTTACTTCTCTAATCATTAATTAATTTCCTCACTTGTTTTATTATTTATTTTAAAAAATTGCATGTTTTCTTAATTATATACAACTGAATGTTAATCAGTTACATAATAACATTTATTGCATTTCTCCAACCTGTTTTAATGGCAAAAGTTGCATTTTTCAATACATTTAATAATACTTATTAAGAATACACATTAAGATATGAATGTTATAGTTATGCATTAACTACGTTAGTTTTCTTATCTTTAGTATTTGCTTTAATATCATCCTTTAAAGCATATACTAATTTCTCTTCTTCCTTTAATTCCTCTTCCTCTTCATAAATTACATCTTCTAATATATCCTGTAATTTATATTCCTTCATTAAATAGTTTTTTGTTTGGAATCCAACGATTACTGTAAATGTTGCATTCACGAATCCTTGAATACTTGAATCAACTACAGTTTCAATTGCTTTACCAATAAAAGGAATACCTGTTGCTGCATGGCCAAGCTTAGATACAACGGCGGATGTTGTATTTGATGTTGCATTTGATAATCCATATGCAGTAATAGATGCTAAAATAACATTTCTATATATTTTTGCAAGCTCAGTCTCATTAGGTCTAAAGCCATATAAGAAAATAATATCCTTTATTAAAGATAGGTCATAAGTACTAACAAATAATGTATCTAAGGCATCAGATTGTGATAACGCAGTTGTAAGTCCAACCTTTAATGCGTGATCTCTTATAATCTTGTTACAAGCTTTTTTAATATCATTCTTAAATATATTAGTTAAAGCTTCTCTTAATGATTTATCATTATTAGTATGTCTTGCTACTGCAAGCTTACCAATTGAATCGTCACTATAATAAGATAATTCTTCTGTTTTATCCTTTAGATCTATCATCTTATCTGCTAAATCTTCTCTTAATTTCTTATTAAATTTCTTTGCTTTAGTTAAATCCTCTTCGTTAGAAACTAAAGTCATAAATGACTTAGTCTTTGCTAATTTAACTAAAGGTACGATATATAAAAGAATAAATAATAATACTGATATAAAAATCATACCATATCCAGCATATTTATTCATATCATATACCTTAGTTGTTATTAAAAATAAAGATACTGCAATTATAAATCCTATTGCTACCGCAAAAAGGAATAAAAAAGTTTTATATACCTTAGTATTTCTATTTTTATTATATTTTCTTTGATATTCTTCTAAAGTCATCTTCTTTTCTTTATCCATAAAATCACATCCCTTTAGTAATAATTTTAACATTAAATATAGCATAATAAAAGAAAAACAAGATGAACTTCATCCTGCTTTATCTAAAATCTATAAAGAATATAAGATTTAATAATTAAAGTATTAAATTTCTTATATAATTCATAAGCTGTATATTTTTTAATTTTATGATTTAATATTTCATCACTAGTTGCATTCTTATACCTATTACTAAATCTAATACAAGCTCTATTAATAGATTCAGAAACACTTGTTCTAATTATAATAAGCTTGCCCTTTAGTAAATTATAATTCTTTAAATGTCTATATTGACCTGAATCTATTACTAAGCACTTATTAATTTTATCCTTAGAATTTATAATCATTTTTAATACATCATTAAAATGATTAAAATTAATTTTTAAATTATATCCTGTTGGATAATATTCATCACTATATTTCTTAAATATCTTTTTTCTTAATTCTTCTTGGAATAAAGATACTTTAATATCATCATTAAATAAGATATCTGTATGTATTACTTCATATTTATTATTATCGCTAAAGTTATTATTAGTATATGTAGTCTTACCACTACCTGTTTCACCAGTAATATTTATAATATCATCATTAGATATATCAAATATTAATGGTTCCTTATCAATAAATAAATCTATTAAATTATCATTTACTTCCTTAAAAAATTCATATAATTTTTTATTATTATTTTCTAAAAAATAAAGGAAGGAATCAAAATTAGTAAAATCAATATACTTAAAAAGTAGCATTCTAAGCTTTTCTTTATCAGTTTCTTTAATAATATTCTTATACCTCATTTTAATCCCCCCTTCTTATATTTAATTATTTATCATATATAGTTCCTACGCTTTGAAGCATTTCTTCAAAATCCTGCTTAGGAATAGGCTTACTATATAAGAAGCCTTGGGCGTTTAGACATCCAAGCTTTGTTAGGAATTCTGCTTGTGATTTAGTTTCAACACCTTCACAAATTACATTAATATTTAAGCGTTTTGCCATATCAATAATAGAGCCAATTATTATTTCATCAGAATCAGTTAGAATTTCTCTATTAATAAATGATCTATCTATTTTAATTTCAGAAACCTTAAAATCTCTTAATACTGATAAGGATGAATAACCTGTACCAAAATCATCAATTGCGGTCATAATACCATTTTGATTCATTGTATTAATGAATTTAGCTAATCTTTTATTTTCTTCTAGGTTTGTTGTCTCAGTTACTTCTATTACAATATCTTTTGTTTTAACATCATATTTCTTAATAATATTAATTACCTTATCTTCTATATCAGGTATTGAAAAATCACTTCTAGATAAATTACATGATGCAGGTACTATATTATGACCCAAAGATCTATATTTTGCTATATCCTTACATAATGTTTCTAGGACATATAAATCTAGATTAACAATTTCACCATTCTTTTCTAATATAGGTACAAATACACCTGGTGGTATAACATTACCATTATTTATCCATCTAGATAATGCCTCAACACCAATAATCTTACCTGACTTAATATCAAACTTAGGTTGATAATAAACAACGAAATTACCTTTTTCTAATTCTTCATTAAATATACTTTCTATTCTTTTGGCTGAATTAACCATTTCTAATAATTCAGGTGTTAATTTAACAACAATCTTTTTTGTTGCTCTAGCATACTGACAAGCGATTGATGAATTAGACATAATATTTGGGTAAGATAAATCATTATCATTTATTTCAACATATCCAACAACACCTATTAAATTAACCTTATGAATCTTACCTTCAGCCTCAATTTTAACAGGACACATTGTTACTAAATTAACAAATTCATCATGTCTTTTTCTTTTTATAAATGCACAGAAATTATCTCCACCTAAATGAGCCATTGCCTCATCCTTACTAAGGAAATCATTAATCATATGTGCATATGCGCAAATTGCCTTATCACCTTGCTCTGAACCAAAAAGCCTATTAACTAATCCAAATCCCTTAATATTAATGAAATATGCATTATATTCCTTTGGATCAATTCTTCCTGATAATTCCTTTAAATTCTTCATATATCCATGAGTATTAGGAAGATGAGATGTCATATTAATAAGCATTGCATCCTCTACCTTCTTTGTAAGCATACTTGTCTTTTGATGTATTGATAATAATCTTAATAATACATTAATATCATTAATTTGTTCTTTAGAATAATCATCAAAAGAATCCACATTATAAAATTCAAATGTGAATTCATCATTAGAGTAGCATACTAATGGTTTTTTAGAAGAATTATTATTTAAGGCATATTCAATTATCACTTCACCATTACTAAGCTTTACATCAATTTTTGCAAGATGAAACAAATCCTTAATGGATTCTAATGCTTTATCTATAGATTGATTATTTAGTAATTCTAAGAAATTTAAAAAATCAAACATACTATCAACTCCTAAGTAATATTAAAATCAAAAAAGGGGGGGCTATCCCCCAACACTTAATAACTTATTTCTACCCTAAAATATTTAATTATTTCCCCTTTCATTAAAGAAATAAATATAAACAAAACATAAAAATATTTAATTCAATAATGTTATCTTATATCTTTATAATACAAAATTTAAAAATTAATTCAAACTATTTTTATACAAATGAACAAAAACAATTAATTGATTAATATTCTATTTTAATAGAATTATCATATATTGCATCATAAATATTATTACTAATTCCTGCTAATTTTACTACTTCATTATGGCATTTTCTTGTTAAATCTTCTTCTTGCTCCTTACCATTTAATTTATCATTTTTAAATATAGGTGTTCCAATATTAAGTGTTAATACTGCCTCCTGTTGAAATATCTTTTTTCTTATAAAGCTTGGCTTTCTATAAGAAAATGCCATAGGTAATATAGGCTTATTATATTTTATAGCCATAAAAGATAATCCTCTTTTAAATGGTCTTATTGGCATATAATATTCCCACATACTACCTTCAGGATAAATATGTAAGAATCCACCATTATTTAAAAATTCACCTATCTCTTCATAATAACGTCTCATACCTTTTGCGTTATCTGGGATAGGTATTCCACCTATTAATCTAATTAAAGTGCCAGACTCTCCTCTTACATTTTTATCCCAAACTAAAAACATAGGCTTAATTGGTCTTATGCCAACTAATATACCTAAATAATCCCAATAATTAACATGGTTACAACAGGTTATAGCACCATTTGATAATTGTTCCTTATAAACTTTTAAATTCTTTCTTCCGTTTATTTTTAAGCCTAATTTAATTCTAGTCATAGGAAATACTATTAATCTAACTATAATTCTTATTAAAAAGCATTTAAATCTATGAGATTTTCTTTTATCTATAAAAGGATATTTATCATCAAATTTAATATTACGCTGCTTCTTAAATTTTATATAATGACTACTTGTATCCATAGGGTATGGATACTTAGTTGACTTTGGATCATACATAAAACCATCTCCTATATATATTCTAGCATTTCTTCTGGATTAGATTTTGCTTTAACATTAGATAAAGCTTTAATAATTATTCCTTTTTCATCTATTAAATATGTAGTACGTATTACACCCTCTACTTTCTTACCATACATATTCTTTATTCCTAATACATCATATAATTTAATAACCTCTAATGAAGGATCAGAAAGTAATGTAAAAGGAAGCCCATATTTTTCTTCAAACTTTTTATGTGAAGATACACTATCACGACTTACACCAATAACTCTTACTCCCTTTTCCCTAAACTGTGGATAAAGCTCTTTAAATCCACAAGCCTGACTTGTACAGCCTGAAGTCATATCCTTAGGATAAAAATATAAAATAAATCTAGTTCCTAATAAATCATTTAATGATAATAAATTACCATTTTGATCTTCTAGCTCAAAGTATGGCGCTTTTTTACCAACATCTAACATAATATCACCCCTAAATTAAAATAGTATCTTTATATAATCATAACATAATTTCAAATAATTAAAAATAAACATATATTCTATGGATTATAATCCATACAATTCTTGATATAGTTTTTTCCTATACCAAACCAATTAATACAAATATTTTACATCAAATATTACCATTGCTAAAATTAGAGTTAAACAAAGGAGATGATTGTATGGGAATTAAAACACATGTTATTGGATTTCCAAGAATTGGTTCATTAAGAGAATTAAAATTCGCTTTAGAAAAATATTTTAAAAATGAAATAGACCAAAATGAATTAGAGGCTATTTCAAAAGAAATTAGATTAAATAATTATAAAATATTAAAAAATATAGATTATATTCCATCTAATGATTTTTCATATTATGATAATCTATTAGATACTGCATATTTATTTAATATTATTCCACAAAGATATAAGAAATTAAATCTATCTAAAATAGATACATATTTTGCGATGGCAAGAGGATACCAGCATGGTTTTAAGGATGTTAAGGCTTTAGCAATGAAGAAATGGTTCAATACAAATTATCATTATATTGTTCCTGAATTCGATGATGATATAGAATTAAAGATTAATTCTACTAAGCCATTTGACCTATATATAGAGGCAAAAGAATTAGGTTATAATACTACTCCTTCTATAATAGGACCTTTGACATTATTAAAGCTTATAAGATTTACAGGTAATAAAAATATTAGCAATATAAAGGATGAAATATCATTATTATATAAAGAAATATTAAATAGATTTACTTGTCTTGGCGCAAGCTGGATTCAAATACAAGAACCAATACTTGTAACAGATTTATCAAGTGATGATAAGAAATTATTTAAGGAATTATATAATAATATCTTATCAGACAAAAGTATTAATGTATTATTACAAACATATTTTGGTGATGTAAGAGATTTTATTAATGAAATAAATGATTTAGCATTTGATGGAGTTGGACTTGATTTTATAGAAGGAAGTAAGACATTAGACCTAGTTAATAAAATCAATAATAAGATTATTTTTGCAGGTGTTATTAATGGTAAAAACATATGGAAAAATAATTATAAAAAGACTATAGATATAATTAATAAAATCAATAATAAAAATATTGTTATTTCTACTTCTTGTTCACTACAGCATGTTCCATATACTATTGAAAATGAAGAAAAGCTTAGTGATTCCTACTTACGTCACTTCTCATTTGCAAAAGAAAAGGTTAATGAATTAAATGAGCTTAAGAATATATTAGAAAACAATAATAATGTATTACTTGAAGAAAATCAAAAGCTATTTAATATTGATAGAAACTGTAATGATATAAAGGTTAGAGAAAGAATTAATTCTATTGATGATAAATTATTTGAAAGATTACCTAAGTTTAGCGAAAGAGAACAAATTCAAAAGAAAAAATTTATGCTTCCTCTTCTTCCTACTACAACAATAGGCTCATTCCCTCAAACAAAGGATGTTAAATTAAATAGATCATCATATAAGAAGGGATTAATATCTAAGGAAGAATATATTAATTTCAATAAAGAAAAAATTAAAGAATGTATTAAATTCCAAGAAGAAATTGGACTTGATGTATTAGTACATGGCGAATACGAAAGAAATGATATGGTCGAATATTTCGGTGAAAACCTAAATGGTTATATATTCACAGATAAAGCTTGGGTTCAATCCTACGGTACACGTTGTGTAAAACCGCCTGTTATTTGGGGAGATATTTCAAGACGTGGTGAAATTACAGTATCTTGGCTAAAATACGCTAAATCACTAACAAATAAGCCAATAAAAGGAATGCTTACAGGTCCTGTAACAATCCTTAACTGGTCATTTCCTAGAGAAGATATTAGTATAAAGGAAAGTGCATTACAAATCGCATTTGCGATAAGAGATGAGGTATTAGATTTAGAAAAGAATGGTATTGATATTATCCAAATAGATGAAGCAGCCTTAAGAGAAAAGCTTCCTTTAAGAAAAGAGGATTGGGATAAGGAATACCTATCATGGGCAATACCTGCATTTAGATTAGTACATAGTGGAGTAAAACCTGAAACACAAATACACACACATATGTGCTATTCTGAATTTAAGGATATAATTTCAGCAATAGATGATATGGATGCTGATGTTATCACATTTGAAGCATCAAGAAGTGATTTATTAATTCTTGACGAATTAAAGAAAAACAATTTCAAAACAGAGGTTGGTCCTGGTGTATATGATATACATTCTCCAAGAGTACCTAGTGTTAAAGAAATTGAGGATGCAATATTAGAAATGATTAATAAGCTTGGTTATAATAAGCTTTGGGTTAACCCTGACTGTGGTCTTAAGACTAGAGGGGAAGCTGAGGTAAAGGAAAGCTTATTAAATCTAGTTACTGCAGCTAAAAATGTTAGATTAAAGCTATAGAAAAAAGGTTCTTCTTTTTTGAAGAACCTCATTTCTTTTTATTTTGCATTTAATGTCTTTGCTTCAACCTTAACACTATCACTATAGAATTCTTTTTTATAAGAAGATCTTTCAATAGCTTTATCAGTAAGCATTAAGAATTGTGGTAGGGCAAATATTATCATTAAAACAGATATTAAGCATCCTCTTGATAATAATAAGCCTAAATCAGATACAATAGAAACCTTAGAAACTAATCCAATTATTAATGTTGCAATAACTAAAATAGATCCTGAAGTTAGAATTGTTGTAATACTTGATTCCATTGCATGTGCCATAGAATCCTTAACGTTCATTATCTTTCTATTTTCAATATAATTATTAGAAAGTAGAATTGCATAATCAATTGTTGCACCCATCTGAACACACATTACAACAATATAACATATAAAGAATGTATCATTACCAAGCATTGTTGATATACCCATTGTAATCCAAATAGCACCTTGGATTAATAATGTTAATAATAATGGTACGAAATATGATTTAAATGTGAATGCAATTATTAATAATATTGCTGCAAAAGAAATAACATTAACTAATATTATATCATGATTGAAAACATCTTTAATTTGAGAATATACAAATGTTTCAGATACTACTTCTATTCCACTATAGTTTTTATATAGATTATTAGTAATATCATTTATTACCTTAAATGAATCCTCACCTGATTTTTCCATATTTAGATTAAATATAATTCTAATGTAATTTTCAGATTCAAAATTATTAAATGCTTTGTAGTTCGAATCAAATTTCTCTTGTAATGCATTAACATAATTATCATTAGTATAATATGAAGATTCATATAGCATATTAATTAATACCTGATTTGTTACTTCATTTTCAAATAATAAATCTAATGTATTATTATCTAAACCATAATTATATAATACATATTCTTTAGTTAATACTAAATCTTTTTCTGGTATTTCATTATATTTAGCATTGATAGCTTTTTGCATATTAGAACCATAATTAGATGCAATCTTATTAACTGATGATGCTTGAATTAATAAATAATTTGCAATAGTATCATTACCATTTAATAAGCTTAATGCAATATCTTTAGTAATAAATGGATATGTAGTAATAATTTCATCTAAAGTGAATTCTTTAACAATAGTCTTATATTTAGTATATGTTGCTTTAACAATAGAATCATTAATATCAAGCTTACCTTCTTCAACTGCTTGGCAATATGTATTAATTAATTCAATAGTAGTATTATTAACACTACCATCTTCATTAAATACATGATTAGTTATTAAATCATTATAATTAGAATCAATTGTATTTTGAACATTTTCAAATGCTACTATAGAATAATTATTTTTAACAATAAAATCTAATACTTCATAAGTAGTCATTTCTTCTTTTCCTGCAGTTTGATAAATATTATTAACTATATTTAAAGAAATATTGTTTTCTTCTGCAAATTCGCTACATGTAAGCTTAGTATTATATACATTATATAATTTGGTAATTAATTCACTTGATGCATTAGTAATCTTTTTTGCACCTTCATTCTTAGTTGCATATTCAATTACATCATATACATTTGCTACTAAATCACCATTATCATTTGAAGTAATTAAACCTTCACTTGCCATAGATTGATATAATACATTAATACCCCTTAGGTTTGCATTATATGAAGCTTCATCTAAATATAATTTAGTGAATTCTTCTGCAGTTAAGGTTTCATAAACACCATATGTAGAAAATCCTTGTGCTGATGAAATAACATTTTCACCCTTATATTTATAATTAGTTAAGTAATTAACTATTTCTTTTTCTTGTTTTTCTAAATTTAATCTATTAGTTTTTGGTAATAAAACAACTAATGTATTTTGAGTACCAAATTCATTAGATATTTTTGCATCATCAACATTAACGCTTGAATTAGCATCTGTTGATGCATTTAGTGTAAAGCTATATTCACTCTTGAAATTAAATGCGGCACCAACAATAATTAATAAAACCATAATAGTAGGCATAATAATCATTGTCTTTGCTTGGAAATTAGAAATTGAATGAACCTTCTTACCAGCTTTCTCCTTCTTATTATTATGAGCTTTAATCTTTTCATTTAAAATCTTATCTAAAGGCTTATGATAAGTCTTAGTAAGTACTTTATCTGATAATAGTAATAATCCTGGCATAAATAAGAATACAGAAAGTAAGCTAATTAAAATACCCTTAGCTAATACTAAACCAACATCAAATCCAATGGAAAAAGACATGAACATTAACGCAACAAGACCTGCGATTGTTGTAATAGATGAAGCTGATACTGGCGCAAATGATCTTGCAAGGGCATTAGACATTGCTTCATTATTAGAAAATCCTTTTTCCTTTTCTTCTCTATATGTATGTAGTAATACAATTGCATAATCCATTGATAATGCTAACTGCATTACTGCAGCAATACTCTTAGTAATAAATGACATTGAATTTCCAATATAAGGTATGAAATTCAATAAAATATTACTTCCAATATTAATTAATATTGCACCACCTGCAATAACTAAGAATAATACTGGTTCAAACCAAGAAGTTGATGTTACTGCAAGTATTATAAATACTATTACAATAACAACTATTAAAATGATTATCATATCACGCTCTAATGCATTAGTTAAGAATTCTGATTCAACAGAACCTCCGTTTAACGCAATAGTATAATCATTTAATGTATTTCTTATTCTATCTAAGGTATTATATGATTCAGCATCAAAATTACCTGTTGTTAAGAAAACCTTATATAACGCATCATTTGTTTCCTTATTATAGTAATTTGAATCCTCTTCACTTGATGCAAATACTACACTTGAAACACCATCAATATCTTCAATTACTACTTTAATGTCTAGTGCTTCATCATATGAAACATTACTAACTAAAACCTGGCACTGTCCTATAGTACCAAATTCGTCCTCCATTGTAGTTAAAGCAACAGTTGATTCAGACTTAGAATCAAGATATTTCATAAGGTTATAATTAATATTAACCTTATTCATTAATACGCATGATAAACCTACTAATACTACAAATAGTCCTAGAAGGTAATATCTTGCTTTTACGATAAATTTACTTATTCTTTTCATAAAAATCCCTCCTAAAATTTATCCAAAGATAATAATACAACTGTATCATTAACTTGACACGTATATAATTTTAATTTAAAATAAAAATTAGTCAATAACACCAAATAATACCCTACTTATATAGGTGTTAAGATAAATATACAAAAGGAGAAATGTGTATAATTATGGAATATAAAGAAGACTTAAGAATTCAAAAAACTAGAAGAGATTTAAGAGGAGCTATAATAGAGCTTATAAAAGAAAAGCCTATTGAAAAGATTTCAGTTACTGAAATTTGTAATAAAGCTATGGTTAATAGAATGACATTCTATAAATATTATGAGGATAAATTCTCTTTACTTGATGATACAGTTAATGAAATAAAGGATATTATAATTAATAAAGCCCCTAACACAAGAAACATTAAAACATTAGATGATGCTTCATTATTCTTTGCTGAAATCATAAAAATAGTATTAGAATTCTTAGATAATAATAGAGATTTAATTATTGCAGTCGAAAAGAATGGAGACTATAAATTATTAGATATAATTACATATATAAGTGAAGATGCAATTAAAGAGCTTTTAACTCAATTAAATAAATTAAAACCTCTAAAATATTCAATACCACTATCTGCATCTTTTATATATGGTGGATTTATTTCAACAATTGTATATTGGATTGATCATCCAAATGCTATAAATAAAAACCAATTATTAGAATTAATAGATGATATTAAAAATAATCTATCCTCACTTAATTTCTTATTTAAGTAAAAATGAGGCTGTTAGAAACTTTTTAGTTTCTTAACAGCCCACTTTTTTCTATATTTTAGTAATTCTTCCTTCTAAGGTACCATATTTAGATAGTAGGTCACCTTCTAATACATCAACAATATAATTAACTATTGCTTCATAATCTAGCATTATATCCTTAGTTTTGACTTCATTTCCCATAAACATAGATGCTCCATCTCCACCATTAGTTAAAATATAATTTATCGATGATACTAAATATTTCTTTTCTAAATCAATTGGATTATAAGTATCTCCTTCTAATACTAATATATCTTTTACTCTTCTTTTGCCACTAACTCCATTAAAGAAGCCCTTTTCATCAATTAAAACACTTGATTCTATTGATGTATCAATAGTGTATTTTAATCCTGAAACGCATGCGAAGGCTCCATTTTCACCAATTGGTTTTCCACCACTTTTATAATCAAGCTCTGTTGATTTAGATGTAAATTCTAAGTAATCTGCGATCTGGCTTCCTGTTGCTTCCTTTGTACATATAGTATTACCAAACGGATTAACACTCATCATGTCCTTAAAAGTTAAATCACCACTTTTAATTTTATCTCTAATACCTCCGCCGTTCACAAATCCAATTGTTGCATTACCTGCATATCTATATGCATCAGCAACGAAATTGCCAATTGCGGTTTCTTGATTTCTTGTAATTCTTATACCATCATTATCAGTTATAGAAAGCTCCATATTAGATGTGGCTAAAACTCTATTACCCAATTCTTCAAGCTTAGTATTAATATTTTCTAATAAATTATCACAATTACTATCCTTATTAGAATAATTTGAAATAACACCAACCTGAATTAAGCCATCACTTGATATAGTTACTCTACCAAACTCCTTTAGTTTAGTTTCTAAAGAGCATAATGGAATATATTTATCTTCTTTATTTTTATAATAATCACAAGGTATTTCCTTATGAGCATGACCATCTAAGAAAACATCAATACCCTTAGTATTTTTAATAACCTCATCAGAGCTAAATTCCTTATATTCACTACCATATCCTAAATGTCCTAAAACAACTACATAGCTACATCCACTATTCTTTAGCTCATCTACATTACTCTGAATCAATTGATAAAATTCTTCTGGCTTTGTTAAATCACCTAATGTATATACAATCTCATTATCCTCCATGAAATTAGCTGGAGTTGAATCTGTAATTGTAAATGGTGTTGTAACACCTAAATATCCAACCTTAGCATTACCATAATCTATAATCTTATATGGTTTTACTGAACTAAGCTTATTTGAATTCTTACCAACATAATTAATATTACATGATAATACATCCCCATTAAATTCACTTATTCTCTGGCTTAAAATATCCATTCCATAATCAAATTCATGATTACCTAATGTCATCATTTCATATCCTAGGGAATTCATTATTTCAATAATATATTCTCCCTTTGATACTGCACCAATATAATCCCCTTGTATCGCATCTCCACAATCTACTAAAGTAACCTTTTTACTATTGTTTAAAAGTTCATTTTTATATTGAGAAAGTGCTGAATAACCAATATTATCACTAACTCCACAGTGTACATCTGTAGTAAATAATATGTTTATTTCTGAATTATCTATTATATTACTCTTACAGCTAAAAAGAGTAATAAATATAAAACAAGAAATAATAAAAGATAATAATACTTTTAATTTTTTCATATATTCTCCCTATGTAATTTAAATATTTAAAGCTATTTTTATTTTATACTTTTTATATATTTTTATGCAAGAACAAAGGTTGATAAATCAACCTCAAGGAGCTTATTGCTCCTTTTTTTAACGCCTCAAATAATTTGAAGTCGTTTTGGTGTGCTCACACCTCTACGTATTAGATTTGAAATTACTTCCATATCACATACGCTACTTTT
>JAEELJ010000044.1 GCA_016288855.1 Acholeplasmatales bacterium | reverse complement strand
TAAACGGGGCATTAAATATATATAGAAAAAGTAGCGTATGTGATATGGAAGTAATTTCAAATCTAATACGTAGAGGTGTGAGCACACCAAAACGACTTCAAATTATTTGAGGCGTTAAAAAAAGGAGCAATAAGCTCCTTGGGGTTGATTTATCAACCTTTGTTCTTATAACTTCTTAATAATTTCTTGAACTAAATTCTTTTCGTAAGTTAAGTCATCAGTAATTCTCTTACCATAATAATAAGAGCACATTAGACCAGGACCTACATTGACAGCATCTTGAATATATACTTCGTTTATAATTACTTCCTTTGGATGAATTTCTCTTTCAATAGCTTCCTTATAAACTAAAGCTTGCTTCATTCTATTTGTTGTTGCAACGAAAACAATTTGATCCTCAGGATTTTCAATTGTTGCCTTCATATATTCAATGAAGCCCTTAATTGCAGCCTTATCACCCTTAACCTGTCCTAAAACAGTAGTAAGACCATTTTTATCGAATTCGCCAAATGGCTTAATTCCAACTAATTGACCCATAAAAGCCTTAGCCTTAGAAATTCTACCCTTTGCGGCAACGAAAGATAAATCATCTAAGTAACCACATTGATGATAATTATACTTATTAGCTTCAACCCAGCCATATACTTCATCAATTGATTTACCTTCGCTTCTTAAGATAGAAGCTTGTACACAAATTAGACCGAATCCTGTTGTGAAACGTAGAGAGTCAACAACTAAAATCTTTCTATCTGGATATTTTTTTTCTAATTCAGCTTTAGCTTGGTTCATAAAATTATATGTACCAGATAATGCAGTAGAAATGCAAATTGCAAGAATATCTTTGCCTTCCTTTAATGTTGGTTCAAATGCTTCCTTGAATTCTTCAGGTGAAGCAGGTGAAGTAGAATAACCATTTGGATTCTTTCTTAAATCCTTATAGAAAGCATCCTTATCATAACCATCCCAGCTACAAATACCATCTTTTTGAGAACCATCTGGAAATGTTACATGTCCCTTAACACAATTAATATTGTATTTAGCTCTTAAATCATCTGAAAGATCACATGTAGCATCTGCAAATATAGCAAATTCATTCATAAAATTATCTCCTTTATTTAAAAAATAATACATAAGCATTTTACCATTTTTTTCGACTCAAGTCCATACGAAAACATAAACCATCCCTTTTTGTTTACAAAAAATTGAATTTTTGGTATAATTCAAACTGATTTTTAGGAGAGATATTATGAATATTTCAAAGATAAATGGTAAAATTTTTAAGAAAATGCTAATATCAGGTGCTAATTATTTAAGTCAACACGAATCAGAGGTAAATGAGCTTAATGTATTCCCTGTTCCAGATGGTGATACAGGTACAAATATGCTTAATACAATTGAAGGTGGCTTAAATTCATCAAATGATTCAGAAAACTTGGGTGAATTTATGCAATCATTATCAAAAGGGATGCTATTAAATGCTAGAGGTAATTCAGGTGTAATATTATCTCAGCTATTTAAGGGTCAGGCTTTATATTTAAAGGATTATAGTGAGGCTTCAGCAAAAACATATGCAGAAGCAATAGAGATGGGATATAAAACTGCATATAAGGCAGTAGTTAATCCAGCTGAGGGTACAATTCTTACTGTCGCAAGAGAAGGAGTAAGAATGATAATTAATGATATTGATGATAATACATCTATTAATTCATTAATTATGAAATTATTATTCCAAATGAAAATTGCACTAGATAATACACCAAACCTACTACATGTATTAAAGGAAGCTGGTGTTGTTGATTCAGGTGGAGCAGGCTTAATATTTATTTATGAAGGTATTAAGAAATTCTTAGATGATGAGGAAGTTTTAAGAAGCACTGGTCTTGTTTCTAAAAAGTCACTTGCTAAATCAAATAATTTTAAAGAACAAAATTTAAATGTAAAAGATTTATTTAATGAAAATACTATTCTTACATATGGATATTGTACTGAATTTGTTATGCAGCTACAGCCTAAGCTAAAGAATAAAACATTCATTTTAGATGATTTTATTTCCTTCCTACATCAAAATGGAGATTCTATTGTCGCAATACAAGATGATTTAATAGTTAAGGTTCATGTTCATACTAAAACTCCAGGTGTAATATTCAATGAAGCCCAAAAGTATGGAGAATTCATTACCTTAAAGAGTGAGAACATGAATATTCAGCATAATGAAACAATGACTATTAAGCCTAATAAGAAATTCGCAATAATATCAACTGTTGAATCAAATGAAGAGGATGAAATCCTAAAGAATATTCATGCAGATAAAACATTAAAAATGAGTGAAACATCAACAAATGATTTTATAAATGCTTTTAATTCAGTTAACGCAGATAAATATTTCGTCTTACCTAATGATAAGAATGTAGTACTTGCGATAGAGCAAGCAAAATCATTAACAAATAAAAATGTAGAAATAATTGATACAGCTAATATGGTTGAAGGCTATTTCGCATTAGAATCATTGATGCTTGAGGATTATGATACCCTAGAAGCAGAAAAAGCACTAGATTTATTAAATGAAGGCGCAAAGTCAGAAGAAGCAATTCTAATTGCTATCGCATCTAAGGATTCATTTATGAATGGTATTGAAATTAAAAAGGGTGATTTTATTGCAATTAATAAAGGTAATATAATTCTTTCTTCAAATGATTTATCTTATGTTGCATTAAATTCAATATCAAAGGTAAGTGATGATATATCTGCAGTATCATTATTCACAGGTAAAGATTTAGAAATTGATCCATATGATATCTTAGATGATATTAGTGATGAATATGGTATAGATGGTATTGTTTTAGATTCAAAGGACGAAAAATACATTTTAATGATAGGCGTATGTTAGAAAAAGATATTATATATGTTTATATATTTAGCACTAGTGATATAGATTTAGAATATGATATACCATCATTTTTATTTGATAAAATATCTAGATATAAGGATATCAATAAAAGAAATATAAAGCTTACTAAATATAATAGATTATTAAAAGAAATAAAAAAATTTGGGGTTGATACTTCCTCATTTATGATAGTTAATGGTAAACCACATATAGATGGTTTATATATATCAACATCTGATTCTAAATTATATTATGGCTTTAGCTTTTCATTAAATAACCATGGTATTGATATTGAAGAAGAATTAGAAGGAAAAAAGTATAATAACCTAGAAAAGTATTTAAGTAATATAAAATATGATAATGATATGGACGCAGTATTAAAATGGACATTTGAAGAAGCATATTCAAAATACTTAGGTACAGGTATTACAAAGGAATCATTAGAAGAAAAGAAGAATATTGATGATTTTTACTGGGTTAAAAAGGATAAATCTTATATTACAGTTTATAAGAAAAACTGTCTTTTACAATTAAGATTTATTATGACTAAAGGAGATTTAATATGCCAAGACTAAATGTTAATAAAATAGTTAATGATAGAGTTAGTGCATTAGAAAATTCAAATAAAAAAATGATAGATATCATTAATGTAATGTTTATGAATAGTGATTGGATATTTTCTGAGGATAACGATGGCTATAAAATTTATAAGCATACATTTGGTGAGGTATATAACAAGATATTAGATGTAGCATATTCTATTAATAATAGATATAGTACTTTAAAGGGTGAATATATTGCAATTGCGATGGAAAACTCACTTGATTTTGCAGTAGCATTATTCGCAATAATAATGAGTGGAAATAAGCCTTATTTAGTAAATTTAAGACATCCATATAAATTAGTAAATGGCTTACTAAATACATTAAATATTAAATATATCATTGGTAATAAAAAGATATATGAAGGGTATGAATTTATAGATATTAAAAGCTTAAATGATAAGGTAGAAGAAGACTATAAATTTAATCCTGAAAATGAATTAGCATTATCTACATCAGCAACATCTATGAATGAAAAGATCGTGTTCTTTAGTGGTGAGGAATTAGCTAATCAAATATTAAATTGTACTGACATTTTAAAGAACAATAAGCAAATTAAAATGCATTATAAGGGACAGTTAAAGCAACTTGTTTTCTTACCACTTTATCATATATTTGGTCTTGTTGCGACATTCTTATGGTTCTCATTTTTTGGAAGAACTATGGTATTCTTAAATGATTATTCATCAGATACTATTCTTTATACAATTAGAAGACATGAGGTTACACATATTTTTGCTGTCCCTCTATTCTGGAAGATGGTAGAAAAGGGCCTATTAAATGAGCTTAAGAAGATGGATGAAAAAACTATTAATAAATTCCATAAGGGACAAAATATTTGCCTTAAGTTACAACATCTATTCCCAGTATGGGGTGTTAAGAAATCTAAAAAGATAATGAAGAAGGTTACATCTAAATTATTTGGTGAATCTGTTCAGTTTATGATTTCAGGTGGTGCATATATCCATAATGATACCCTAAAATTATTTAATTCATTAGGATATCCACTATACAATGGATATGGTATGACTGAAATAGGTATTACTTCAGTTGAGCTTGGTGATTCTTATGATAGATTAAAGAATTCTATTGGTAAGCCATTTAAATCTATTGAATATAAAATAGTAGATAATATTTTATATGTTAGAGGAGAATCTATTTCTCATAAGATTATGGTTAATGGTGTATTAGAAGAGAATCAAGAATGGTTCAATACTAAGGATATTTGCCATACTGATAGTGATAATAGATATTATATTGATGGTAGATTAGATGATTTAATAATCCTAGATAATGGTGAAAATATTAATCCAGATGTTATTGAAAAGGAATTTGTAATAGATAAGGCTAAGGCTATATCTATAATGCTTATTGATAATAAGCTTTCTATTATTGTATCTATTGATTCATATTTACCTAATAATATCATCAATGATATATATGAAAGAATTAAGGATATAAATAATAAGTTAAATGCTTCAATAAGAATAAAGGATATTTATTTTACTTATGATCCAATAATGGCAGAAACCGCAATTAAGGTTTCAAGAGAATATTTAAGACGAAAGCTTAATTCAAACGAAGTTAAATTATATTTATATAATGAAATAATTAAAACTAAAGAAGAAGGACAAGAAGTAAGCAGGGAAATATTAGATAAGGTTAAAGATATTATTTCTAATTTATTATCTATAGAAAAGGATAATATTAAGGATAATTCTGATTTCTTCTTTGACTTAAATGGATCATCATTAGAATATTTTTCATTAATTTCTGATATTAATGAAGAATTTATGATTTCTATTCCATTTGAAAATGATTCAATGCATACACCTTATGATATTACTAAGGTAATTGAGGAGACTTTAAGAAAATGATGTTTATATTGTATGTATTAGGCTATATAATGGCTTGGCCATGCCAATTCATTTTCTTTAAGAAAAGAGTTTATTATGAGGACAAGAAGGAATCTAATAGATGGACTAGAGGTAAGACATTTATTGTTTCAAACCATACATCATTAATGGATTATATGGTTACAATATTTTTATTTCATTTTAGAAGAATTTTCTGTTTAATGAGTGAGCTTGTATTCTCACATGGATGGTTTGTATCAACATCAACTAAGATTATGGGTGGTATTAAGGTTGATAGAAGAAATTATGATTTCTCTTTTATTAATACTTCTTGTGATCTATTAGAAAAGAAAAAAATGCTTATTGTATATCCTGAGGGTAGAGTTGAGGTTGAAAAGAAGAAGCTATTGTATTTTCACCCAACATATCTACTTATTGCCTTAAGAAGCAATACTCCTATTACTCCAATTTATATGAATGGTGATTATGGATTTAAGAAAAGATGTCATATTGTAATAGGAAAGAAGATAAATTTAAGTGATTATTGTACAAGTAAGAATCCAACAAAAGAAGAATTATTAGAATTAAATAAGATAGTTACTGATAAAATGGCTTCTTTAGAAAAAATATGTCATGAAAAAATGGTATTAGATAAATATGGTCATGGCCCTAGATTAAAATATTTATTAAAGGATTTAGGAAGAGCAATTGCAAAGTTTATTTCTTTATTCTTTAAATTAAAATTTAAGGGAAATAAAAAGTTAAGGAGTGTTAAAGGTGGTGGAGTTGTTGTAATGAACCACCAATCATTTAAAGATCCTTTAATGATGTATAAGATATTCCCTAATAGAAGAGTTTATATATTAACTGCAGAGGTTGTTTTTGATGGCCATAAGGTAAGAAGCTTCTTTTTAAGGCAACTTGGTTGTGTTAGAGTAGATAGAAATATTTATGATGTTTCTGCGATGGAGCTGGCAGTTGATATTGTTAAGGCAGGTAATTTATTGGTTGTTTTTGCATCAGGTCATATTGATAAAGAAAACAATAGTCAATTTAAGACTGGTGCTGCATATATTGCATCACGTGCAGGTATGCCAATATATACTGTACTTAATAGAGTTTGTGGTAAAAAGAATGTTATCTATTTAGGTAAAAAATATGATACTATTGATTCTAATGGTAAAAGAATTAAATCTAAAGATTTGAAAATCATGATGGATAATATTCATGATGAATTATATAAGCTAGGTGATATTGATGGAGTTTCTAAATAAGGAAGCAAAAAAAGGAGATATCGTTAGGGTTTTAATTAAGGATAAATATCATCACTATGGTATATATATTGGTGATGATAGAGTTATTGAATTTGGCTCTAAGAGGGATATTTTTCAAACATCAAAAGAGAATATTAGAGTAAAAGAGGTTAGTGTTAAGGAATTCTTAGATAATGGATATCTTGAGGTTTCTTCATTTTCTATTTTTGAAAAGCTAAAGAAGAATAAGCCAGAAAAGATAGTTTCTTTAGCAAAGGGAAGAATTGGTGAAGGTGGTTATAATATAGTAGAAAATAACTGTGAACACTTTTGCTATGAAGTGGTTTTTAACCGTCATTATTCTAGTGAAGCTGAGCTTTATAAAAAGAAATAGAAGACTTACTAAGGGAGAATGATAATTTTGGACATTCTCCCTTTTAAAATGTAAATTTATTTGTTTAAAAAGTGGAAAAATTATAATATAATAATATTATCAATTTTATATTTAGAGAATGATAAATTGATTGTTTTGTTTAAAATTTTTTTATTTTTAAGACATGAAAAGGAGAAAATATGAAAAAGAAAATTTTAACTGGCTTAGCTGCAGTAGCATGCGGATTTGGTATGCTTGCAGTTACATCTTGTGGAAACTCTGATTCTGTAAAGGTTGGTTTTATTTGCTTACATGATGAAACTTCAACTTATGATAAGAACTTCATTGAAGCTGCAAAGGATGTTTGTGAAGAAATGGGTGTTGAAGCAGTATTCAAGACTCAAGTTGAAGAAGGTGCTGAATATGATGTTGCAGTTGAATTAGCTGCAGACGGATGCAAGGCAATCTTCGCTGACTCTTTTGGTCATGAAAGTGGTATGGTTAAGGCTGCAAAGGAATATGATTCAATTCAATTCTTCCATGCAACTGGTACTAAGGCTCACACTGAAAAGTTATCTAACTACCACAATGCATTCGCATCAATCTATGAAGGTCGTTATTTAGCTGGTATCGTTGCTGGTTTAAAGATGAACGAAATGATTAAAAATGGTGATATTCAAGCTGATGAAGCAGTAATGGGATATGTTGGTGCATATAACTATGCTGAAGTAGTATCTGGTTATACTTCATTCTATTTAGGAGCTAAGTCTGTTTGTGACTCTGTAACTATGAAGGTTAGATATACTAACTCTTGGTTCTCAGTTGAAAAGGAAGCTGCAGCTGCAACTCAGTTAATTGAAACTGATGGCTGTAAGTTAATTTCACAACATGCTGACTCTCAGGGAGCTCCTGGTGTTTGTGAATCTAAGGGCGTTCCAAACGTATTCTACAATGGTAACAATAGTGCATCTGCACCTAATACATATTTAGTTGCATCAAGAATCAACTGGAGACCTTTCTTCACTGATATGGTTAAGACTGTAACTGAAAATAAGGAAATGGATTATGACTATGTTGGTACTATTGCAACTGGTTCAGTTGAATTAATGGAATTAAACACTAATCTTGCAGCAGAAGGAACACAAACTGAAATTGATGCAGCAGTTGAAGGCTTAAAGAATGGTACAATTAATGTATTCGATACTGCTAATTTCACAGTTGGTGGAGAACATTTAACATCTTATACTGTTGCTGGCTTAAAAGATGGTGAACCTGAAACTAACGTTATCGTTGATGGCGTATTCAAGGAATCTTTCTATAGAAGTGCTCCTTATTTCGATATCAGAATTGATGGTATTACTGAATTAGCTTAAGATTGTTTTTAAATCGTTATGTAGTATAATAATTATAAGGCGGAGTTAAATCCGCCTTATTTGTAATTTTAAAAAAGTGAGGTACGCTATGTCTCTTTATGCATTAGAACTAAAAAACATAACAAAGACATTTGGATCCGTTATCGCTAATAATAATGTTTCTCTTAACGTTAAAAAAGGAGAAATCTTATCTCTTTTAGGTGAAAACGGAAGTGGTAAGACTACTCTTATGAATATGATTTCTGGTATTTATCACCAGGATTCAGGAGAAATATTAGTAGATGGCGAAGTTGCAACAATTGCATCACCAAAGGATGCGTTTAATTATGGTATTGGTATGATTCACCAACATTTTAAACTTGTTGATGTATTTACAGCAGCTGAGAATGTAGTTTTAGGCACAAATGATAGAATTTCTTTAAAGAAGGCTAACAAGATTGTTGCTGAAATTGCAGAAAAATACGGATTTGAAATAGATCCTAAGAAAAAGATTTATGATATGTCAGTTTCTGAAAAACAGACAGTAGAAATCATAAAGGTTTTATATCGTGGTGCAAATATTCTAATTCTAGATGAGCCAACTGCGGTTTTAACTCCTCAGGAAATAACTAAATTGTTCAATGTCTTAAAGTCTATGAGAGAAGATGGTAAGTCAATTATCATTATTACTCATAAACTAAATGAGGTTATGGAATTATCAGATAGAGTTTCAATCCTAAGAAAGGGTCAATATATTGGTACAGTAAATACTAATGAGACTAATGAAACCCAATTAACTGAAATGATGGTTGGTGAAAAGATTGAATTAAAAATTGATAGAGTACAATCTGAAGTAAATGTTCCATTACTTGAAATAAGAGATTTAACAATTAAAAAGGACGACGGAAGTACTGCAATAAATAATGTTTCATTCTATATTCGTGGTGGTGAAATATTAGGTATTGCTGGTATTGCAGGATGTGGTCAAAAGGAACTTTGTGAAGCAATAGCTGGCTTAAGAACTGTTGAGTCAGGACATATTATTCATAAAGAAAAAGACATTATTAAAATGAAGCCTGCTGAAATCATTGAAGAAGGTATATCAATGTCTTTCATCCCAGAAGATAGATTAGGTATGGGATTATGTCCATCATTCTCTATAACTGATAACATGATGTTAAAGTTATATAGAAATGGTAGAGGTATATTCTTCAATAGAAGAGCTGGTAGAATTGAAGCTAATTCATTAATTGAAAGATTAAATATCGTAACTCCATCTTCTGAAACACCTGTTAGATTATTATCAGGTGGTAATGTTCAAAAGGTATTAGTAGGTAGAGAAATTGATTCAAATCCTAATGTTGTTGTAACAGCATACCCTGTAAGAGGTCTTGATATCAACTCAGCTTATGCAATTTATGATATTTTAAATGATCAAAAGAAAAAGGGTGTAGGTATAATGTTTGTAGGTGAAGACCTAGACGTTATGCTTGCATTATGTGATAAAATTCTAGTATTATGCCATGGTGAAGTAATGGGTGTTGTACATGCTGCAAAAACTACTAAGGAAAAGTTAGGATTAATGATGACAGGTTCTCTTAACCTTCTTAAGGAACAAGCTCATAGACCTTGGGGTAAAGCTAAGGACTCTTCATTAACTGAAGAGGAATGGGAAAACCTTGATAAGGAAGAAAATGCAGAAGAATCTTTAGAACAACAAGATGAAAATAAAGAGGAGGTAAAATAATGGAAAATACATTAAAAACTCCTAAAGCAAAAACTAAAAAGCAGAAGAAGGAACCTCTATTCCATGTAATTAAAAGAGGTCATACTCCAACTTGGATGTCAATTTTAGTCAGAGTTGCTGCAATATTATTAGCATTTATCGTTTCAGCTATATTCTTGGCTATAACAAATAATGTTAGTGTTGGTAAATTCTTATTTGCAATGTTTACAGGAAATTTTGGTAATAGTGCGAAAGTGTTTAATACTTTAACAGATTTTGCAATCCTTTTAGGACTTGCGATAGCATTGATACCTGCATTTAAGATGAAGTTCTGGAATACAGGTGCTGATGGACAAGCTTTAATTGGGGCATTAGTATCATATGTTATAGCATATAATTTTCAAGGTAAGGTTCCAAATCCTTTAATAGTAGTATTATGTATATTAGGTGCAATTGTTGCAGGTGTAATATTTGGAGTTATTCCAGCAATATTTAAAGCATTCTTTAATACAAATGAAACATTATTTACATTGATGATGAACTATGTTGCAATTCAATTTGTATTGATTGCTTGTCATACAATTGGTGCAACAAATAATTATAATTTATTTGCACTTACTGGTGGTATTCTTGAACCATTAAAGGTTGGTGTAGGTAAGTTAAATTTAGTTGCGATATTATCAATTCTTATATTATTCCTAATTGTTTCACTTTATTTAATTAAAACAAAGCATGGTTTCGAAATTAGTATTATTGGTGAATCAGTTAATACAGCAAAATATGTAGGTATTAATGTTAAGCTTTCACTAATTAGAACAATGGCTATATCTGGTGGTATTTGTGGATTTGTTGGTTTCTTAATATTAAATACTACAGGTTCACATACTCTAACAGCAAATACATTAGGTGGACTTGGATTTACTGCAATTATTGTAGTTTGGTTAGCTAATTTCAATCCGTTCTACACATTATTAACTACATTCTTAGTTGTATTCTTAAAGAGAGGTACAAACGCATTAAATCTTACAAGTGCATCAGCACCTAGTGCTGTAATTGCAGTTTTCTTCTTCTTTATTATTGGTATTAGCTTCTTTGCTACATATAAGATTGTTGCAAGAAGAAATGAAGAAGGAAAGATTGATAATAAGTTTGCTTGGTTAATGCATGTTATTACTTACTATCCTGCTACATGGATTGAAAAGTTAAATAAAAAGATTGGTGATTTCTTCAATGTTACATTCAAAAATAGAGTTAAGAAGGATACAAAGGATGTAATAGAAGAATTACCTAAGAGTCAAGAAGCTTCACTTGATATCAATGAAACATCTAGTGTTTCTGAAATTGGTACAAATGATGAAGTAAATTCATTCTCTAATATAAATCTTGACGATATAAAAGATGATAATGAAGTTCAAAATGAAGAATCTTCTTTAGATAAGGAGGTCCAAGAATAATGGTAGCTTATATTATCTTATCAATTAAATTATTCTCAGTATTCTTATTTGGTGCCGCTGGTGAAATTATTACTGAAAAGAGTGGTCACTTAAACTTAGGTACACCAGGTGTTATGTGCTTTGGTGCTGTAGGTGGCGGATTAGGTATTTCAATTTATTGTTCATGGGTTGGTGGCCCAAATAACGCAAACGCAATACTTGTTGTTTTATTTGGTATAGTATTCGCATTATTATTTGGTGCAGCATTAGGTTTATTATACAGCTTCTTAACTGTCACAAGACGTGCAAACCAAAATATTACTGGTTTAGCTTTAACAACATTTGGTGTTGCTTTAGCTGATATGGTAATTAATATGTTTGATAGAACTTGTATTCCACAAGTATCTTCATATTTCACTACAATCTTAAATCATTTTATCCCTGAGGCTAATACACCAGACGCTGTAAGAATATTTTTCTCACATGGTATCTTAGTTATTTTAGCAGTTGTTATTGCAGTTTTAGCATCAATTGTTATGAAGAAAACTAAGGTTGGTTTAGCATTAAGAGCTGTTGGTGAAAGCCCAGCAACTGCAGATGCTCAAGGTATTGATGTAGCTAAATACAAATATGCAGGTACAATGATTGGTTGTGCTATATGTGCATTAGGTGGTCTATCATACATTATGAATATTGGTAATGGACAGTTTGACCAAGCAGCTTCAATTGAAAACATTGGTTGGTTAGCTGTTGCATTAGTTATTTTCTCTGTATGGAAGCCAAATATTGCAATATTAGGTTCATTGATATTCTCATTCTTATATCAATTACCTCAAGCACTTGTAATAGATACAGTTACAACAGATGCGTTAAATATGCTTCCTTATTTAGTAACAATTATAGTTTTAATTGGTACATCAATTGTAGGAAAGAAGAATATTCAACCACCACTTGCTTTAGGTATTAATTACTTTAGAGAAGATAGATAATAAAAATGCAGGAATTAATTTTCCTGCATTTTTTTGGCTTTTATATATTCACTAAAAGTTATTATTTTAAATTTTTTTCTTTTTAAAAATTGAATAATTCTTTTAATTTTTCTTAAATAATTAAATCTACCGGCATGTATATAAAGCCATTCTCTTTTGTTTATGTTTTTAAGTTTAGGTAAGATGCTATGACATAACTCAAATGGATGACAATAGAATAGGTAAGAGTCAGTTTTTCTAAAAAATTTAAGTAGATAATATTTCATTACGAACCAAGGAACAAGTCTAATATATCCACCACCACTTATTGGCATGTGGCCTCTATATGCCTTAACCTTTGCAAGTGAAAATTCATAGAAGTAATCATAATGGTGTATTAATGTAGCATCTTTAGTATAGCTATCTAATGATATGCCACCACTTTTTAATGCTAGATGGAAGGATAGGTCAGAAGAATCATATATAAATCCTTCCTCCTTTAATATTTCTATTCTTTCATCATTAATTCCAAACATAGGAGCTCTATATCCTATGACCTTAGTATTAAATACATTTTCTAAAATTTTTTTACCTTGTCTTATTGATTCTCTAAATTCGTCATTAGTCATATCCATAGGAGATCTATGGTTTAGGCCATGTAGTCCTATTTCATGTCCGTTTTGTAAAGCTTTTTCTAATATATCTTTACATATTGGTAAGCTTGTAACAGTAACAAAGAATGTTGCTTTAATATTATATTTATCCAATAATTCTATATAGTATTTTAATAATTCTTCATAGGAATACTTTGAATTATAAGGATTACCCTTATTATATAAAATTAATGAATCATATAATGATTCTACATCCATAGAAAAGAATGCATACTTATCCATTTATGCCTCTTAAGAAATCTATTATTTCTTCATCATATTTTTCTTGATTGTTAATTCTTATATGAGAATGTGCTCCCTTATCAAACCATACTAGCTTTTTATTAGGAGAAGAAGTCATTTTATCAAAAGTAAGCTGCGCTTTTTCTGGGATGGAGAATTTATCCATTTTAGAATGAAGCATTAAAACTGGAATTTTAATTTTATCAGCAAGATTATATGGAGTAAATTTATTAATATTTAATCCTGCATCCTTTGATACCTTATGTAAGATGAAGTTTGCACAAGGGAATGCGTTATGTCCTGTGTCTTTAATATGTTTTACTAATGTAGATTTGAAATCCTTATATAGTCCATCAGTTGTTAAAGATTTAACGTATGAAGGACATTCTTCATCAGTTATTGCATAAACTAATGTTGCTGAACCAATACAAATACCATGTAATACAATTTCGTCCATGTTATATTCATCATGTAATATTTTGATCCACTTTAATACATCCTTATATTCCTTTAAGCCAAGGTGGTTAATTTTACCTTCGCTATCTCCATGGGCTCTAGTTTCAATTGATAATATATTATAGCCAGCCTTAATATAAGGGTTTGTGTAATATAATGCATAAAGGCTACATTCAGCTCTACCTGCACATAATACAACTGCTCTTTTAAAACCAAAGTCATAATAGTCAGCATATAAATTTAGATTATCATTTACCATATGAAGCTTTTGATGCTTATCTTTATTTTCTGAAGCAAATTTTAAGCTATAGTCAAACATTATAACTTGTTCTTCATTAGTAGTATCACTACATTCTCTTGCCCACTTTTCTTTATTTATTCTAACGAATTGTTTTAAGTATACCTTCTTAGATACCTTATAAGGTATTATAATTGCAGGCGCAATTAAAGCTGAAAGTAGAACAACAACACCAATTATTATTAAAATTATGTATAACTCTTTCATATTAATCTCCTTGAAAAATCATAATAATATTATCAAATTTACAAACATTTTTCAATGTTATTTATATTTGATATAAATACAGTAATTTGATATAATTACTCTAAAGGTGTTTATATATGGATGAGAAAAAATTAGGGCTTGCGGTTGTAATACCTGCATATGAGCCAGACGATAAATTAATAGGCTTAATTAATGATTTGAATTATGAATTTTCAAATTTTTTAATCGTTGTTGTAAATGATGGTTCAGTTAAAGAAGAATCAAAGGAAGTATTTAATGTTGTTAAAACACTAGAAAATACTCATCTTATTTCATATGAAGAAAACAAGGGGAAAGGACATGCTTTAAAGGAAGCATTTAAATATATCTATACTTTAAATAAAGAATATGTAATTGTAACTGCTGATTCAGATGGACAGCATCATCCAAAGGATATAAAAAGAGTATATGATTTTTATATGAAGAACCCAGGCATGTTTATTCTTGGAAGTAGAAAATTTGAAGGTGATGTCCCTAAGAAAAGTAGATTCGGAAATGATGTATCAAGAAACATTACTAGATTTATATTTAGTGAAAGAATTTATGATACACAAACAGGACTTCGTGCATTTTCATCAAATTTAATTAATTTCATGCTATCAATTAAAGGTAATAGATATGAATATGAAATGAATATGCTATCAGAGGTTATTCGTGCTTCAATTCCAATTAGAGAAATTGCAATTAAAACGATTTATATAAATGAGAATAAAGGAACACATTTCCGTCCTGTAAGAGATTTCTTAAGAATAACATCTTGTCAATTAAAATACGTATTACCAATATTAATATGCCTAGCTGTTAATTCAGTATTGTTTGCATTACTAAGATATTTCTTTTACACATATCTAAACATTGATGGAATATATTTAGTATTTGTATCACTTGTTGCTGGATTATTTACAATGCTTACAGGATTAATAGTAGATGGATTTGGTTTATGCTATGGCAATAAATATATTTTAAAAAGAAAAGATTTACTTGCAAATTATATTATTAGGTTCATGATAATAATAGTTTTAGATATTATATTTGTTGAAGTATTTTCTAGAGCGTTTAATTATGATCAATCATATATCCCTATTGCGAAATTATTATCTGATATTTGTCTTGCAGTAATTATTACTTTACTAAATATTATTTTTTGTCACAAATCAAAATTATATGAAGGAGAAATCTAATGAAGAAGTTATATGTTGTAGGAGATTCTACCTTATCATCATTTAATGATACAAATTATTATTATCCAAGATATGGATATGCTACTAAATTAAATGAATATTTTGATCTTGAGGTTATTAATTTAGCATTATCTGGTCGTTCATCTAAATCATTTTTAAAGGATGATAATTATAAGACTCTTGTTGATGGTATTAAGGATGGAGACTTATTATTAATTGGATTTGGTCATAATGATGAAAAATTTGATGACCCAATGAGATTTACTGATGCGAGATTACCTTATACTAATTCTAGCTCATTTGGTTATTATCTAAATGAATATTATATTAAGCTTGCAAGATCTAAAGGTGCAACACCTATCCTTGCAACACCTATAGTAAGAATAACTAAGGATAAATATGAAGGTAATGCTATACATGATACATTGTATGGAAATTACCAAGAATATGTCATAAATTTAGGACGTGAATTAGGTGTAGAGGTTTTGGATTTAACAAGTGAAACATTAGAATTTGTTAAGAAGCTATCTTTTAATGAGATAATGCATTATCATGCAATTACAAATGGAGTTAAAACTATGGATGGTATCATCATACCTGATGAAAAGGCAGTTGATTTAACTCACCTTTCTTGTCTTGGCGCAAGACAGGTTGCATATATTATTGCATCATTAGTTAAGGATTCAGGTTCAGTATTAGAAGAATATTTAAAAGAAGATATTAAGGAACCAAATATATCTGAAATTAAAATGAATCCATTATTTAAATTAAGAGAATATGAGGCTCCGGATTTAAATAATTATAATCCACCACTTCATTTAAAATGTGGTAACGGATATTATGGTACAGCATTCGGTGAATGTGAAATATCACCTTTAAAGGAAGATTCAAGCTATAATGCATACCTAGATAAGGATAATTCATTTATCATTGGTAATAAAACATTATATGGTAAAATTAATTCATCAAAGGATGTAATGTCTTTTGTTTTCAAGAAAATTGATGTTAAAAAGAATTTCAAAATGAAAGGTGATATAGATGTTTTATATATTGAGCCTGCATCACAGCAAGCATTTGGCTTAATATTAAGAGATTCATGTTATATAAACCAAAAGGAAAATGATGTTACTATTGCAACACCATATATTGCATCTGGCTTATGTACTGCATCTGATGTTACTCATATAAACTTTTATAGACCTTCATCAACATTAATTAAATTCACAAATGATTCATTTATAGGTTATCCAAATAAAAATATAAAATTACATTGTGAAATTGAAAGATTAGGTCAAACAGTAAATATTAAAACTGTAGTTGATGGTAAGGAATACAATGAAAACTTTGTTGATTTTGATTTAACATCAATTGATAAGGATTTCTTATATTGTGGATTCTTTGCTGTAAGAGGAGTTTTAATTAAGGTTACAAATTATGAATTTGAAATGTTAGGAGATGCAATTCAAGCATAATGGATGTTATATCACTTACTTCTTATAAAACTAAAGATGATATAATTATAAAAGGAGACAAGATAGATGTTTCTTTAAGAGATAATCTTAAGGGATATCTATCTTTACTTTTAAATGATAAGGATTTTTTATCTTTTGATAAAAAGATATTTAAAATGTCTTATGTAAAATTAGGTAATAGCTATTATATTATTAATGTATTACCTAAGGGATTATCAATAGAAGGTAATATGGAATATTATGTAAATATTATTGATAATAGTATCTATAATATTAATCCATATTATTTAATTGGTTCTGATATTTTTATAAATGAAGAGATTAATACATTCTTAAATGATGATATTATAAATTATTATTTTAAGGATGAATATGTAATACCGTTTAATACATTATTACAATTAATCTTAGATTATAAGGATTCTGATAAAGTAATAGTATTTACTGATAAGCTTGATAATATCCCATTTTGGTTTCATATGATTGCATCAATAATACCCTTATATGATATTAAAGATTTAACAATGTCATATGGTGGTGAGATAGATGGATTAAGAAATTATTCTAAAATAATATATCAAGGAAGCTTCGATGTAAAAAGAGATTCTGATACATTATATATTGACTTTGTTAATAATATTATGCCTGATGTTTTTATATCTAATTATGTTAAAACATTAACTGATAAGATAAGAATATCACTTGCTGAAGCAATGGAATTTAGAGAGCTTGTATCAAATCTTTCTTATAATTATCATCTTCCACTTGATAGAGCATTAAATCTATATTATTTTAAGAATTTAGAATTATCTAAAATATCCTCATCTAAGGATATGTCTTATGCAATAATTGATTCTAAATGTGATGTAGATAATATAACTATTGCAAAAATGTTATATGTTACAATGAAAAAATATAATATAGATTTAGATATATTAGAAATATTTAGGTATGTATATAAGTATAATCCTATATCACATGATTATATTATAGAAGCATATTTCCATAATCTATCTAAATTCCAAATAGATATTACAGGTGAGGTTTTAACTACCTATACTAAGATTAAAGAGACTATTCCATTTGATATAATAGAATATAATTTTTATTTAAAAAGACATAATATGTTTTCTAATAAAGTATTAGATTATAAGTTCCCAATGTCACTTGGGTACCTACTTTCTGCGACTATATTAGAGGACAATAAATATAATAATATATCATTAGTGCCTAATAGTGATTTAGAATATATATTAACTGATTTAATAATAGAATGTGATAAGGTTAATTTAAAAAAGTTTTTAGATTTAATTGATTCTTATAATTCATATGCTAAAAAAAGAATTATATACAAAGTATTAAATGATATGGTATCAAAGGAGCATAGAACATTTGATAAAATAGGTATAGATTTTAGCTTTGATATATTAGAAGAGATGGATCCTAAGGATTCTATTGAGGTTCTATTTAAGGCATTAAGAATGGTTATAAGTCAAAATGAATTATTTAAATGCTATGCAATACATGAGGAAAAAAATAAAAAATATTATACTGAATTAAGGAAATTAATTGAGAGTGATAAAAGATTTAATGGCTTCTTATCTAATACAGATTCTAAGAAATATTCTATGGAAGAAAATGTTAGCCTAACATTTTTAGATGAGGTTTATAATATCTATTATTCAAATCCATTAAATGATGATGATTATGTGTTTAAGGATAAATTATTCCAATATATAGATAATATTAAGGATGATAGTAATAAGGTTAAGGCTTTAATATCATGCTATCAAAGATATTTTAAGGATAAAAATATATCTTTTAAATCTAATAAGGATTGTATTAGAAGAATAAGCCAGGAAATATATAAATATCCTTATGAATTATTTATTAATGATTCCCTATATTATAAGGAATTAGTCTCTATTGCAAATGACCTAAAGAAGGATGAAGAGAATGCATTAGTAATATTTAATTTAGTTACTTTAGGCTTAAAATTAAAAAGAACAATAGATGATAAAATCTATAGAGAAGATTTTTTTAAGGTATATTTAGATAAAAAGTTTATTATTGATGATAGATATAAGGATTATTTTAGTGAGGCTTATATCAAATATTTATTTGATTCATTTAATCTATATATTATTGATAATACTAATTTTAATGATATAGTTATTATCCATCATAATATATATAATTCAATCATCAAAAACGATGTAGTTAAAGACTATATGATAAGTTATTTATCTAATAAGGATAATATAAAATCATTATTTATATTCTCTTATGTTTCACTATATTCAAATAATAATTATAGAGCTATTTTTAATAGTTCTATTAGTGAATATAAGAATAAAAATTTAAAAGAATTTATAAATGCAATATCATATTATGATATTAAAGAGGAATATAAAAATAGATATTATTCTTATATAATTGAATTGCTAATAAAAAGAAGCAATAAATTAGTAGGATTATTTTATAAAATAAAATACCGTAAATTATTAGGATAGATGGTAATGTTTTTATGAAAAATGTAAAACGATTTCAAAAAATATGTAAGCGATATACATTTTAAGCTGTAATACCCATTTTTCGTATTGACATTATTGTTAACATTGTTGTATAATTCTTACTAGATAAATTGTGTTTTTATGGGACTACTATCGAAACATAATTTTAATATTTCTAAGAAATGCTTAGGTTACAGGAGGAAGTATTTTATGGGTTTAGCTAAAGGATTTCGATTACTGAATTTAATTTTGCTAGTAGTAGCAGCAGTATTAATGCTTGTTACTCCTCTATACTATAATACACAGCACATTGTATTAACAGTTAAGAGTGGTGATAGTTATATTGAACCTCAAACTTTATACAATGCGTACGCAAGTGAGGCAGACAAAGTAGACTATGAATTAATTGGTCTAGGAAATGAATATGTAATTATTGATAGCGTTGAAATGGTTAATGATTCAGAAACTGTTGATGTTGTTTATCAAGAAGTTAAAGAAACTAAGACAACAATTGATGGTACAGAAGTTTCAACAGAAACTACAGTAAAGACAACAACTCAAGAAACTGTTACAACAAAGGTTTATAATGTTGTTGCATCAGCTTATGATGAAAATGATTCTGTTTTCTTAACTTATCAATTCCAATTAAATGATAAGGATTATGAATTAATTGGCGGCATTCAAAAGGGCGACAAGTTCTATTTAGGTGTTAAGTCAGTTTCTTCTAAGTATGAAATTCCTTCTGATTCATTAGTTCAAAAGTATGCTGGACGTGATGAATTAGTTAGATATCAAACTGTTACAGGTGCAGCTGCATTATTCTCTGGTGATAACAGTGGTAAGACAAATGCATTCTTATTCTTATTCGTATCAGTTGTTTCTGGTGCAGTTACATTATTAGTTTCATTATTCTTAATGAATAAGAGAACTGAAGTTATTGCAGCAAATGTTATTTCTGCATTATTCGCATTAGCTAGTGGTATTTTCGGAGTATTATTATTCGGTAGCTTAAGTGCTAAATATTCAATTAAGTATGTTGAAGTTGGCGGATTAGCAATGGCTCTATTAACTATGTTAGTATTAGCTGTTACATTAGTTGTATCATTAATTGGTGCAACATCAGCAATGAAGTCAAGAGAAAAGAAGTTATTTGGTAAGGTAATGACAACTGTATCAGCAATTTCATTATTTGTTGTATTCATTATGCAATTAACTGCAGGTTCTGCATCAGTTGTACCTGGCTATATGTTCTTAATCGGTTTAGTTGGTGCATTAGCTTGGAGCATCGTAACTATCGTTGTATTCGCTAAGAACACAAAGAACGATAAGTTAAATGAAAATGGTGTTGTTGAAGAAGATAACACATATGTTGATCCAAATGCTCAACAACCTACAAATGAAGAATAATATTAATAAATAAAACCACCTTCTAGGTGGTTTTTTTTATGGCTGGTTCATGATAGACGAACCATTTTTTTATTAAATATTCAAAAAATAGCTTATTTTACGAACCTTTTACTGCAAGTTTAATATCGTATTAATAGTTCATATTAAATCATAAAATATAAATGATTTAAGAGGTGATACTATGATTTCTTTAAAAGATAGCTATTATAATGAAGTAAGTAAATATGATTTATTAACTAAGGATGAGGAGACAAGCTTATTTAAAATAATTGAGGATTCTTTAAATAATGAATCTAAAGCATTTGCAAAAGATAAGGCAAGAGAAAGATTAATATTATGTAATCAAAGATTAGTAATTGATTGTGCAAATAAATATATGAGAAGTGGTATTGATTACTTTGATTTAATACAAGAAGGTAATATGGGACTTATTAAAGCTATTGATGAATTTGATTTAAGTAAAGGCTGTAGATTATCTACAACAGCTGTTTTATGGATTTCACAGTCCATAAGAAAGCTTGTTTCTGAGGATGGAGCAATAAGAATACCATATAACCAAAATGAAAATATTAAAAAGCTAAATAATGCAAAAATGGAATATAAGAATATTAATGGCATTAACCCATCAGATGATGAATTAGTTTTAAAAACAGGATTTGATCATGATCGAATTAAAGCTCTTGAAAGCTATAAATATAAATATCGCCTACTTGATAGTAAGCTTGATGATGGAAGACTTATTTTAGATATAATTCCTTCAAATATCAAATCACCTTCTGAGATAAAAGAAGAAAAGGAAAGAAATAAAATTTTATTTGAATCAATAAAAAAGCTCCCTTTATATGAACAGGAAGCTTTATCATTAAGATTTGGTTTAATAGATGGTAAAGAATGGACTTTTGAATCTATTGCGAAAAGAATTGGTAAGAGTAGAGAGCGTACTCGTCAAATAATTAATGAGAGTATATTACAATTAAGAAAAAGTATTAGCTTTTAACTATTATTTTTAATAATATTGTTAGCCATTTCTTTAATACTATCCTTTAATTCTTTTGGTTCTAATATTTGATATGTATCACCTAAATATTTTAAATAGAATTGTATTTGAGTAAGTGATGCTTCAAATGTAACAACATTATTAGGGAATTTATCCTTTTTAAAATTAGGTCTATTGGTAGATATTTTTTTAAATATCTTCATACCATTATTATCAAGCTTAACCTTAGCTTCAATGATGTCAGAAGAAATGAATTCAATAGACTTTGTTTTAATTTCCTTATCAAATGCTTCCTTTTCAGCCTTAGTTCTTTTACATTTACTTTCTAAAATAGAGAATGTAAGATAATCAATAGAAGATATTCTATATGATATCTTTTTATCATTATCTAGGTTACCTATGATATATGTATATTGATTATTTGTACCTAAAGATATTTTATATGGACTAAATGTTAGAAATGATTTATGGCCTTTAAGCTTAAACTTACACCATCTTTCATCTCTTATCGCATTTCTAAATGCGTTAATTTCATCCTTATAAAATATTTGTTCTCTTTTTACTAAAGGTAGGTTTGCATATTCATTAATTACTGCAAAAAAGTATTTTGTAGGGGTTGGATTGGGATTTTCTAATGAATCATAGCCAAGTGAGTCTATTGATGTAATTATATCTAATATATTTCCTCTAATGTCCATCTGTTTAGTAACTAGGATTTCAGTGCTATCATATTCTTTTCTTTTTTCTAAATCGGCCTTATATTGGCTTAATAATTCATCAATGAATACTTTTATATCATTTGATGATAAACCTAAATTTTTGGCATTTTTCAATAAAATATTGCGCTTTTCATTAACTCTTATAGAAATAGAAGCTAATGCTTGCTCATAATATTTTAAAAATATTCTTGTGCAGTATGTTTGGAATCTATTTTCGTCAAATTGGAAGCCATCCTCCTGTAAAATTTCTAGTGTTTTTTTAGGAATAGTGCCTTTAATTTTATAACATTTGTTCTCTAAATCATCTTTATTAATATAAAAAGCCATGTAATTCACCCCTTTATAAAAAAGTTAAGATATAATACATAAATAATCTTTTATATATACATTATATATAAAAAAATTGTAATTCCAAAGCGTTTTCCGTCTTCTTTCATTAAAAAAAATAATAGAAATATTATAATATAGAATACATGTTTGATTTTTCTTTAAAAATAAAAGATTGTGTTATAATAAAAATACACTTTTTTGTATCGGGGGCGATTATAATGGAAGATAAGGTAGATTTAATGACTGTTGCGTTAACAGATAATATAGTGAATAAAGGTTTTAAGTCTACTGATGAAGGCGTTAAGCTTTTCATCATAGAAAAAAGAGAATTTTCATTTCTTGAATATCATACAGATTGTAAGATAAAAGCATTAGGTGATTATCAAACTAATGAATTCTCTTTAATTAAAGAAGTAACAATAATGAATCATACAGATAAATATCTTAATGATTTAACATTATCATTTAATTTCTCTAGTGAAATATTTAGTATGAATAATGTTTTATTAAAATCAATTGAGCCTAATACTGATGTTACTATTAAAGTACCATTCCTTATGGCTAGATTAGATAAATTTGATTTTGATAATGAAATTACAGAAAATGTTCGTTTCTTATTAACTGATGATTCTGGTAATGAAATTACATCAGAAGAGGTAGCATTTACTGTGTTACCAATTGCACAACCACCACGTTATGCAAGAGTTGATATGAGATTATATACTAAATATGTAACTCCTAATGCATCTGGTATCAAGGAATTAACATTAAATGCAGTTAAATATTTAAAGAATAAAACTGCGTTCATGGGATATAACGGAACATTAGATGATATTTATGATCAGGTAAGAGCATTATATGATGCAGTATATAATTATGGTATTAATTATCAATTACCTCCTGCAGGAGGATTATATATTCTATCTGATAACTTAGATATGGATTCTCAAAGATTAAGATTACCAGCTGATGTATTAAAGGATCGAAAGGGTACATGTATTGATTTAACATTACTTTTTGCAGCATTATTAGAAGAGGTAGGCTTAAAACCAATAATTGTTGTTGAATATGATCACGCATTTGTAGGTGTATTCCTAAAAAACAATGATATGTTCATCAATGGTGAAGAGGAAAGAATTACTGAAATCTATAATGGTGCATCAGTAGGAGTAAACCGTTTCTTATTATTTGATGCAACATTTATTGCAAATAATTCAGGTAATAACTTTGATAATGCTGTTAAGCAAGGATTTGATAATGTAAAGAATTATAAAGAAAAATTCTTTAAGGCTATAGATGTATTATCTTGTCATTCAACAATATTCTCACCAATTCCTTTAAAGCTTGATGATGAATTATTAGAATTAGAAGAAAATGATAAGCTTAATGATAAGAGTGAATCTAATATTATTGAGACAAAAATATTAACTCTAGACTCATCTTATGAAAAGGATAGATTCTCATTCTGGGATAAGAAGCTTTTAGATTTAACTGAAATAAATCCTTTAGTTAATTTCCGTCAGAATTTAACTAACTGTATTAAGCTTAAGGCAAAGAAGCCAATTTATCAGATGCTAGAAGAAAATGAAGCTGTTAAGCTTTATAGTATTGCCAAAAAGAATAAGAATGATGTTTTCTTAAAATCACAAGAGGAATTATTTAAATCATATGATATTAATGATTCATATGTTAATGAATTATCAATTGATGATAAGACATTATTCTCAATTGGTTATGATTCAACATTAAAGAATTTAATTAAGAAAAATAAGACAGCAGTTGAAGAAACTGGTGCCCAAACATTATATTTATGTCTTGGTGTTTTAGAATATAAGACTAAGAAGAATACAATAGGACATGCACCATTCATGGTATTACCTATTTCCATTACAAAGGATAAGAGTGGAGATTTATACACAGTTAATTATGATTATGATAATTTAATGATGAATGAAACATTCTTTGAATATTATTCTTTAACATATGGTAAGAGCTATAAGGGTTATTATAATCTTGCTGGAAAGAATTCTTATTTAGATATAGTTAGAACATTTAAGGAAGAAGGAGGAGATATTAAGCTTCTAGAAAATTCTTACTTCCTTGCTAATTTAACATTCTCTCATTATATTATGTGGTTAGATATAAAAATGAGAAGTGATGAGCTAAAAAAGAATAAGATTGTCGAATCAATTATTGAATCAAGAAATCTATTAGAGGATAAGATTGATGAAGATATTGATATAGAAAATGCTGAAAAATATGAAGAATTTGCAGCACCACTATATTATGATTCAACACAGCTAAAAGCTATTTTAGCTTGTGGTAATGGTAAATCATTTATACTTGATGGACCTCCTGGTACAGGTAAGAGCCAGACAATCGTTAATATGATTGTTAATGCATTCCTACATAAAAAGACAGTATTATTTGTTGCAGAAAAGAAAGCAGCACTTGATGTTGTTTATAAGAGATTAGAAAAAATTAAGCTTGATCGCTTTGCTCTAGAATTACATTCTAATAAGGCGTCAAAGCAAGAATTCTTTAAAAAGCTTGATGATACTATTAATTTAGGAAACACAAAAGATGTAGATGAATTCTTACCTAAGTGCTATGACTTAGATTCTAAGAAGGAAGGAATTCTTTCTACTATTAATCTAATGCGTGAGGATAAATATTATTATTCATTATATCAGTCAATATTATCTTATTTAAATTTATCTAAGAAATATGATTATAAATATACATTCGATGAGGAATATTTAAAATCATTAGATAAAGAGAAATATGAAAATACATTAGATATGTTCAATACTGCAGTTACTTTGTCAGAGCATATTAATGATTATGATACAACACTACTTCGTGCAATTAAAAAGGATTATATTAATCTTTATGATAAAGATGAATTCATTAGCGACTTTAATGGATTAAATAATCTATTAAATGAATTCATGAACCAATTTGATTCACTTAAGGAATCATTTAATGAAATAGATTATACTATTTCTAATACAGTATTATTATTAAAAATCTTAAATAATATATATGATCATAAATTATACTTTGGTGATGTTAATTATTTCATTTCTAATAATAATGATGAGGAATTATTTAATCTATTAGAAAAAGGATTAGAGCTAAGCTATATCCTAAAGGATAATTCTTTATATGATATTGATAAGGTCTTAAGTATTAATACTGATGCTGCAATAGAAGAATTATCTAGTGAGCAAGGATTCTTTAAGAAGATTAAGATTAAATCTAAATATAAGAATGAATTAAAATCCTTATTAATAAATGGAAATAAGCTTCCTAAGAAGGATTATTTATTAATATATAAGGATTTTAAGAAGCTAAAGGAATTACATACTACTATAGAATCAAATAAAGACATAATAGAAAAAATTACCTGCCTAGATTATATGTCTATATTAGATTCATCATTAGATATAAAAGATATTATTATTAATACACGTGAATTTATTAATGATGTTATAAAGCTTGATAGCAATTATACTGATAATTTAATGAATTTCATTGAATTATATAAATCAAAGGATGAACGTATTAATATGCTAAGAGGCTCATTAAATAATAAATTAAATTCATTTATTTATAATTATAAAGCTTTAGTTTCAAAGTATGAAATTGATGAATTAATGATTAATGATTCATTTGATAATGTATTAGGATTAATTAATGAAGCTATTAAAGAAGAAAACTTTACTAAGGTTATTGATATTGTTTCAATAAATAAGGAATTTAAGAAGAAGGATGAGCTTAATGTTTCATCATTTATAGATGAAATGTATTTATCTAAATTTGATATAAGTATCATTAATGAAATATATGAATTATCATTAGCTGATTCATATATAAGATTATATTTTAAGGATGATAAGATTAATTTCTTTAATCCAATTGCATTCAATAAGGAAATTGAAAAATATAAAGCTTTAATTGATGATTATAATAATATTGTAATAAAGGAAGTATCTTCTAGATTATCTAAGAATTTAATAAATACATCTATTAAGTATGCTGAATCATCTCCTATTGGTAGATTGAAGAAGGTTATTCAATCTATGGGTAGAGGTACTACTATAAGAGAGACTTTAGTAAATTATAATGATATTATTAAATCTTATTATCCATGCTTCCTAATGTCTCCTTTAAGTGTTGCGCAATACTTACCTGTAAATCAGGATAAGTTTGATATTGTAATATTTGATGAGGCATCACAGATTCCTGTACATGAGGCAATAGGACCTATCGCAAGAGGTAAGTCATTAATTGTTGCAGGTGACCCAATGCAGATGCCACCTACAATGTATTTCCAGGCTGATGTTTCTGAGGATGCTAATGTTTCTTATGAGGATTCACCATCATTATTAGATGAGTGTTTAGCAATAGAATTACCAAGAATTAGATTAAAATATCATTATAGAAGTCATAATGAAGAATTAATTAGATTCTCTAATGAGAAATTCTATGATAAGAGCTTATATACATTCCCTGAATCTAAAAACAAGGATGTTATTGATTTCAAATATGTTGAATTAAAAGAATCTAAGAAGACAAGTGATATTACAAAGGAAGAAATTGATGCGATTGTAAATACAGTTAAGGATGTTTATTCTAAGGAAGAGAATAAGGATAAGTCTTTAGGTATTATTGTATTTAACATGAAGCAGCAAGAAAAGGTATATGATGCAATTTCTAATCTTTGTGCTCAGGATAAGTCTTTAGCAAAAATATTAGATAATATCAATGAACAAAAGGGCGAAGAATTATTTGTTAAGTCAATTGAAAATGTTCAAGGTGATGAAAGAGATATTATTATTCTATCTGTAGGCTTCCGTCTAAACCAAATGGGACGTGCTTCAGTTGTAGGTCCTATTGTTAAGGCTAATGGTGAAAGAAGATTAAATGTTGCAGTATCTCGTTCTAAGGAACAAATGATTGTAATATCAACAATTAAGCCTGAGAATTTCCCTTCTGATGAAGAGATTACATCTGAAGGCGCATTAATGCTAAAGCATTTCTTAAAATATGCAGAGGATGTATCAGAATCTAAGATTGATAAGGGTAGTAAATCTGAAGTTAAGGAAATAAAGGATTATATTGCTGAAGACCTAAGAAGATTAGGATATAAGGCAGTAACAAATGTTGGTGATAGTGCGTTTAAGGTTGATGTTGCAGTATTAGATGAAAATGGTATTGATTATAAGCTTGGTATTATAATTGATAATGAATTAATATCTAATACTTCACTTCGTGATAAGATTTATGTTATGAATAATGTATTAAATAATTTATCTTGGAAGCTTATTACTGTATATTCAGTTGAATATTTCAAGAATAAGAATGCTTGTCTAGATAGAATTATTGATGCATTAGATGATCCATTTAAAAAGGAAGTTCATAAGCTTAACCCAGTTATTGAAAAGAATGAAGAAAAAGAAGAGGCTTATGATAAATTACCATATAAGGTATGTCAAACTGATAAGTTCACTAAATATGATAATGAATCAGGATTTGATTATAATCTTGGATTATTATTAAGAGATATCCTAGAACAAGAGGCTCCTTTATCATTTAATATATTAAAGGATAGAGTAAAAGAGCATTCTAATATCAAAGTAATGAGCCAAAAAGCTCAAATGAGATTACAAATGATGTTAAAGGTATTACAATACCCTAAGACATTAGATCAGGATGGTAGTGAATTCTATTGGGATAAAACATCTAATCTTACTGTTACAAAATATCGTGCAGCATTCAAGCGTGATTTATCTGATATTGCAAAAGAAGAAATCATTTGCGCAATGAATAACGTATTTGAGGTGCAAGGAAATATAACTGGTGAGGATTTGTATAAATTCACTTTAATTGCGTTAGGATTCGATAACCCAACATTAACAAAAGCTAATAAAGAAAGATTAGCATATGTATATAATTATGCAGTTGAAAATAATTTATTAATAACTGTAGAGTAAGGATGAGATTTATCTCATCCTTTTTTCGCACTGTAACATGAAAAAAGTTTACTTTTATTTAAACATTTTCTAAATATGTTTACGGAAAAATTTACTTTCTATATTTTTATGTAAACGTTTTTATTTTTAGTGAAAGAAAACGTTTACAACGAAAAACGTTTATGTTATAATCACATCAATTAATCAAAGGTAGAATTTTTTAGGAGGAAGAAAAAGAAATGAGATTAATTAAAAAAATTGTTGTTGGTGCAGCAGTAGCTGCTGCAACTGTGGGTTGTTTTGCCGCTGGTATGAACGCAAATGCAGCTTCATCATCTAGTTCTTGGAATTTTAAGGATACTCAATTTAAGAGTCTAGGAACTATTAAATCTACTACTACAGTTGGTGGTTTAACTTTAACTGCAAATTCTTCAAAGACTATGTCAGTTAAGTCTAATTCTGTAACTGTAAGTGGTACAAAGTATACTCACTGTTTAGCACTTGGTGGCGGAGGTACAACTTCTTACCGTAGTGTTAAAGTCCCTGTGTCTGGTGCATCAACTATCAAGGTTACACTTGATGCTTCAGCATCTCGTACACTTGTTGTTGCAAACTCAAGCGGTTCTCAATTAGGAACATTATCAGCATCAACTACAGCTGCAACAAAGAGCTATAACTACACTGGTTCAAGTGGATATGTTTACCTATATTCATCAAACAGTAATATTAATCTTTATAAGATTCAAGTAGATTTCAATGGCTCAAGCTCAGGATCTAATAGTGGTTCTAACTCAGGATCTAATTCAGGATCTAATAGTGGATCTAATTCAGGTTCAAATACTGGAACATCAGGAAACACAATTACTGTTAAGAATGGTGGTACATCATTAGCAACAGCAATCTCTAAGGCAAAGTCTGGTACAACAATTATCATTGATGGTACAATTAAGTCAGGCTCTGTTAAGGTACCTTCAGGCGTTAACATTAAGGGTACTAATAATGCAACAATTGATTTCTCACAAACTTCTGGAAGCAATGGACGTGGTTTAACATTCAGTGGTTCTGGTTCAACAGTAGAATATATTACAGTTAAGAATGCATCAGATAATGGTATTTTCATCGATGGTTCTAATAATACATTTAGATATGTAAATGCAACAAAAAATCACGATGCTGGTTTCCAAATTTCTAATGGTGGAGCTTATAACAAGTTCTATAACTGTAATTCAACATATAATGCAGATTCAAAGGGTGAAAACGCTGATGGATTTGCTTGCAAGTTACATTCAGGCGAAGGTAACTATTTCGAAAGCTGCAAGGCTGAATACAATTCAGATGATGGATGGGATTGCTATGCAGCTCATGGTGCAGTTACATTAGTAAATTGCCAAGCTAACTACAATGGTTATTGCGATGGTATTTATGGTGATGGTAACGGATTTAAGATGGGTGGCGTTGATAACAAGACAAGTGGTGTTAAAGCACACTTAGACCCATTAAATCATACATTAACTAACTGCGTTGCAAAGGGCAACTATGCAAACGGCTTTGATAGAAACAACCAAAGCGGTGTTGTTACAATGAACAATTGTACAGGTGATTCTAATAAGAAGAAGAACTACAACTGGCCAGCTTCTGGTACACCTTCTGCATTAGGCTATAAGGTTACATTTGGTAAGGCTATTATCAATGGCTGTACTTCAAAGAATGGTAAGAACGATATTTCAGGTGCTACATTAAAGGGCAACTGTGTAGGATTCTAATAAAATTAGGGACTATTTAATAGTCCCTTTTCTTTATGCCATAATTTGTTCTTAATATGAATGCTTGCCTAATATATAGGATTTTATGGTTTTAAAAAACATATAAATGTTATATAATCTATATAGTTGTGAGGTACTTAAAATGAGAAAAAGATATTTGTTACCGTTAATGCTAATACCAGTATTATTAACTTCTTGCTCTAAAAACGATAATAGTGAGGTTCAAGAGGCTGGAAAAACAAATTTTGAATTTGCCATTGATGATTCATCAAATGCGGTTTTAACTGGATATCATGGGAATTCTAAATCTATTACTATACCTAATCAATATGTTTTAAATGGAGTTACTTATAATGTTTTTAAAATTGCTGATAACGCATTTGAAAACTGTACTAAGCTTGAATCAGTTACTATTCCACAAATGATTATGTCAATTGGTAAGGACGCATTTAAAAACACTAAAATTTTAAATGTTCAAGCTGATTCAACAAATAAATACGTTGATGGTTGGTTAATCGAAGGTACTTCAGTAGAAAAGAAAACTAGAGGTATTGCATCATATGCTTTATCTAATTTCCAAGGTGAATTAGTTATAAATAAAGAAGATATAACATTAGATAGCGAAAATGATATGTTTTCTATATCAGATGCTGCATTTAAAGGATCTAGTATAACATCATTTAAATCCGATGCAAATTATAATTATATTGGTAAACAAGCATTCATGAATACAACATTAGAAGAATTTGAGACAACAGGTTACTTACCATATGTAAGTGATTATTCATTTGCAAATTCTAATCTTTCCTCATGCGTATTATCTAATGATGCTTGGTTGATTGGTCAATTCGCTTTTTTAGATACTAATATAACATCAATTAATTTAGGTGCTAATGTAACATATGTATCAGTTGGTGCATTTGAAGATTGTAGCTATTTAGAGGATGTTACATTTGCAAATCCTAGTGCTCAAATTGCGGCAAGAGCGTTTAAAAATGCATCAAGCCTAAAAAATATAACATTACCTAGTAATCTAACATCTATTTCATCAGAAATGTTTTATGGATGTCTATCACTAAAATCAATTGAAATTCCTAGTAATGTATCTTCAATTTTAGGACATGCATTTTATAACTGTAGAAGCCTTACTAATATAGAGATACCTACAAATGTTAAAAATATAAGTCAACTTACCTTTGCAGAATGTATTAACCTAGAATATGTTATCCTACCTATTGGTAATGCAAATGGATTCTTAAATATTGATGAGGATGCATTTAAGTCTGATACTAAGCTAAGCTATATTTATTATAAGGGTAATCAAACTACAATAGAGGATTTATCATTAAGCTATGATAAATATTTTAGTGAGGATAATATATATTATTATTCAGAGTCCTTTGAAGAAGAAGGAAAGCTTTGGCGTTACAATAGTGAAGGAGTAATTGAAAGATACGTTTCATAATTTAGTAGTAAAATGAGTTTTTTATATGGTTTAAAAAAAGGAGTACCCATTATGCTTGGGTATATAGCTGTTTCATTCTCTTTTGGTGTAATGGCTGTAGGTGAGTGTGGGATTACTCCATTAGTATCTATTATTATATCTTTAACTAATCTTACATCATCAGGACAGCAGGCTGGAGTTAAAATGATTTCAGAGGCTGCATCCTTATTGGAAATAGGATTAACAGTTTTATTGATAAATCTTAGATATTCTTTAATGTCTTTATCTTTATCACAAAAGATAGATCAAGATACTCCAACAGGATTAAGATTATTATTTGGTTTTGGAATATCAGATGAGGTATATGCAGTTGCGGTAACTGAAAGAGAAAAAATTAATGCCAAATACATGTTTGGTTTAATTTTATTACCTTTTTTAGGCTGGGTTTTTGGAACAGCATTAGGTGCTTATGCATCAAAAGTAATTACTGATGATAAATTATTATCTGCATTAGGTATAGCTTTATATGCTATGTTTATTGCAATAATAATACCTGACGCAAGAAGAAGCATTAAAATTACATTTGTAATATTAGTTTCTATTTCTATATCTTGCTTCTTATATTATGTTCCATATGTTAATACAATTGGATTAGGCTTCAAAATTATCATATCAACAGTTATATCATCCCTTCTTGCAACATTCTTATTCCCTATATCTGATGATATAGAGGATATTGATGAAAAAGGTAAGGAGGATATAGAAAATGAGTAAGGAATTATATATATTCTTAGCTATTTTAATAATGGCAATTGTTACATATATCCCTCGTGCAATTCCAATTTCTTTTATGAAGCATGAGATTAAAAATAAATATGTTAAATCATTTTTATTTTATGTTCCTTATGCAGTTATTGCTGCATTGATATTCCCATCAATTCTTTATGTTACTGATAATATGATAATTGCATCAATAGGAGCTTTTATTGCATTAGTATTATCATTTTTCCGTCAAAAGCTCATTGTTGTTGCTTTAGTATCAGTTGTTTCTGTTTATGGTTTACTTTGGTTATTCCAACTATTAGGATGGTAGTATAATGGATAAAATTATTATTTTAGGTGGTGGATTATCTGGCCTTGCCGCAGGTATTAGGGCAATTGAGCTTGGATATGAACCACTAATTTTAGAAAAGAATTCAGTTAGTGGTGGTTTATGTAGTACATATAAAAGAGATGGTGCATACTTAGATTTATGTATCCATTATCTTTTAGGTATTGGCAATGAACCAATGAGAAAAATTTATGAAAAGCTAGGCTGCTTAGATAAAGGTAGTATTATTAAGCTTCCTTATTTTTATAAATTCTATTACAAAGATAAGACTATTACTATTTCAAGAAATATAAATGAATTTAAGAATGAATTATTAAGTAATTGTAGCTTTAATGAAGATATAAAAGAAATCAAATTATTCATAAAATATATAAAGAATTTTAGATATTTCCCGATGATTGCAAAAAAATCTACTGAGATAATGAATAGATTTGAATATATCAAAACAGGTATGGGCTATTTAAAATATATACCTACATATAGAAAAATAGCTAGATTAACAATAGAAGAATATGCATCAAGATATAAAACTGATATCTTAAAGGAATTTATGTTATCATTTATGCCATCAAGCTTTACTATGACATATTTAATTGGTGTTATATCTAAATTTATTACAGGTAACGCAGATATATTAAATATTTCATCAAGTGATTTTTCTAATAATGTTTTAAATAAATATTTATCATTAGGAGGAAAAATATTATATAATGAAGAAGTTCAATCCTTAGAATATGATAACAATAGTATTAAAAGGATAATAACTAAGAATAATACTTATGAGGATTTTTCTTATGTTATTAACGCAACACCTCTAAATTATTTTTATAATAATCTTTTAGATAATAAATATAAAACAGAATTAGTTGATAAAGAAATATATGATTATGAAAATAATAAGATAATTGCATCCTATGTTGTATTCTATAAAATAAAAAAAGAATATGCTCACCATATTCCACATTATTTTATTATTAAGAATGAGGATAATATTAAGGTTGCAAATAATATTAATTCATCAATTGGATTTAGAAGCTATGAATATTTAAAAAATGATGATGATACTATTACTGTATCTGCGATAGTAGATCAAACAATTGATGATTATAATTATTGGGTTAACCTAAAAGAAAATAATACTTATAAAGAAGAAAAGATGAAGAAAGCACTAGAAATTAAAGAATTATTAATTAAGAAACTACCTTTCTTATCTAATATAATAGAAGTGGTTGATGTAATAACTCCATTGTCTATTGAGAATAGATGCAATGCATTATATGGTGGATATTTATCTAACTTAGGTACTAAAACATCAACAAGAGGTATTTTTGAGGTTAAATCATCTAAATTAAATAATTTATATCATGCAGGACAAATGATATATGTTATTGGTGGAATTGTTGGTGCTTTAGTAAATGGTATTTTCTCAGTTGATGTCCTAGATTATAATATAAAAAAGAAGTAGGTGAAAAAATGGCAAAAAGAGGCCTTAAAAGAGAAAGATTCGATGATAGAAAAGAAGAAGTAAAACCTAAGAAAATAGAATATACTAATGTATTTAAGGTTAAAGAAACAACTACATTATTAGAATTTTTATTATCTAAGATGAACACTTCAAGAAATGTTTGTAAGGCTTTATTAGCTAATAATCAGGTATTAGTTAATGGCGCAATAGAACGTCAATTTAATATGCAGCTTGCAAAGGAAGATGAAGTTAAAATTTCTAAAAGACCTATCCATGATGATTCTTTTAAAAAGAAGCCTAAGAAAAAAGAATTACAAAAACCTTCTAAAATTGACTTACTTTATGAGGATAAGGATTTTATTGCGATAGATAAGCCTGAGGGATTATTATCTATTGAATCTGATAAGGATACTAATAGTGCATATGTTTATGTTGGTGAATATTTAAGATTAAAGGATAAAACTCAAAGACCATTTGTAATCCATAGAATTGATAAGGAAACTAGTGGCGTTTTAGTTTTTGCTAAAAATCCATATGTTCAATCAAAGCTACGCCTTGAATGGAATAATTATGTTGTTCTAAGAGAATACTTAGCTTTAGTTGAAGGTGAAATGCCAAATAAAAAGGATAGAATCGTATGTAATTTATTAGAAGATCAAAACAACATGGTTTATGTTGCAAAAGGAAAAGATGGTAAGGTTGCAATAACAAATTATGAGGTTTTAAAAACTGATGGTAAGCATTCCTTATTAAGAGTTACAATTGAAACAGGAAGAAAGAATCAAATTCGTGTTGTCTTAGCTAATTTGGGACATCCTATTGTAGATGATGATAAGTATGGTGATGGAAAGAAGACAATTGGCAGATTAGGTCTACATGCTTCTAAATTAATATTTAAGCATCCATTTACAAATGAAGAAATAGTTTTAGAAGCAAGAATGCCTAAGAATTTTAATATTATAAAATAGTAAAACCAGGAACTTAGAACGTTCCTGGTTCTCTATTTCTTAAGGATCTTCTTAGCTTTCTATATTCATTTGGAGTATGCTTATAGAATTTTTTAAAAGCGTAACAGAAATGCTCTGGAGATGTATATCCTGCAATAATTGATATTTCATTAATTGATTTATCAGAATAAACTAATAATCCTGATGCTTTAAACATTCTTGCTTCAGTCTTCATTTGATTGAATGTTTTGTTATAATGGATTTTTAAGAATCTTTCAAGCTCTCTGGTAGACATATTTAATCTTTTAGCTAAATCAGTTAATGTTAATGTTGCATTCTCATTTAGTAATGCTTCATCAATTATATATTGAGTATTTTTAGTGATAGAAGTAGATGTCCTTCTATTATCAATATTAACATTTCTTGCGATTTTAATTAATAAAACCTGAAGGAATGATTTAATAGCTGCTTGATATCCGATATGCTTATTTTTAAATTCTTTTGCAATAAGTTCTAATATTTCTAATATGTTTTCTTTATCTTCAAATATATAAAAGGGCTCTTCAATTAATTTCTTTTCAAATTGAGTTGCTCTAGTATCATCATATGTTATATATATTTGATATTTTACAAGGCCATCTTCTGATGTTGGTATTTGACCATGTCTTGTAAATTCGTTTACAGCATATAAGTAATTCTTTTTAACTTTAAAGCGTTGGTTTTTAATGATTACTTCAGCATCCCCTGAAACAACATAGTGAATTTCTAATGTTCTTGAACCATGATAATGCTTAGGGTATGCCTCAGTCATATTAATCATTTTAAAAGAAGATAATTCTAAATCAATATGATTAAGCTCGAATTGTATTAGTTCATCATAGTTTAATAATTCAATCATTAGATATCACCAACCTTGATGACATTATAACATAAAAATTAGATATAAATAATCTAAAAACTAAACATTTTAACAAGAAAGGTCGAGAATTATTTTTATTAGTAATTTTATTTATATTAACATTTGTAAAATAGACTAAATTATTTTATAATTTAATCATTAAGGAAGTGATTTTAAAATGATATTAGTTACTGGTGGAACTGGTTATATTGGTTCTCATACTGTTGTTGAATTATTAAACAATGGATATGATGTTGTAATTGTTGATAACCTATCAAATTCAAAGGAAATGGTTGTTGATAGAATTGAAGCAATTACAAAGCGTCGCCCTATATTTATTAATGGGGATATTAGGGATAGAGAAATATTAGATGAGATTTTTACTAATTTCGATATTTCTTGTGTAATTAATTTTGCTGGGTTAAAGGCAGTTGGGGAGTCAGTTATCAAACCTTTAGAATATTATCAAAATAATATTACAGGTGCTGTTACATTACTTGAAGCAATGAGAGACCATAAGGTTTATAATTTTATATTCTCATCATCTGCGACAGTATATGGAGACCCTGTATCTGTACCTGTTGATGAAACATTTAAGATTGGTGGTACAACTAATCCATATGGTACAACAAAATTATTTATTGAACAAATATTACAGGATTTATATAAGGCAGAGCCTAAGTTCAATATTGCAATATTAAGATACTTTAATCCAATTGGTGCACACCCATCTGGATTAATAGGAGAAGATCCTAATGGTATTCCTAATAATTTAGCACCATATATTACTCAGGTAATGATTGGTAAAAGAGATCATTTAAATATTTTTGGTAAGGATTATGATACAGAGGATGGAACATGTATTCGTGACTATATTCATGTTTGTGATTTAGCATATGGACATGTTTTAGCAATTAAGAAGCTAATGGAAAATCCAGGTGTTGTAATTTATAATTTAGGTACTGGAAAGGGCTCTTCTGTATTAGATGTCCTACATGCTTTTGAAAAAGCTTATGGAAAAGAGATTAAGCATGAATTTGTAGGTAGAAGAGAAGGAGATATTACTGCAAATTATACAAAGGTAGATAAGGCATTTAAGGAATTAGGTTTTAAAGCAAAATATAATATTGATGATATGGCAAGAGATCAATGGAATTGGCAAAAAAAGAATCCTAATGGATATGAAGAATAATAGACAATTAACGGCATAAAAGGTTTTTTATGCTGTTTTTTTATAATATTTTCGTATTTATGTTTTTATTATGTCCGTAAAGTTGATAAAAAAGCGTTTCTATGGTATAATAAGAACAAATTTTTTTAAGAGGAGAACAAATGAATGAAAAAATTAGTTAAATTTGGTATTGCCGCTATGGCATTAGCTACATCTACTGTAGCATTAACATCATGTAATAAAACAAAGGCAGATTATACAATTGGTGTTTTACAGTTTGGTGATTTCAGCGCTTTAAATGATGCAACAAGCGGTTTTAAGGCTGGATTTGAAGCTAAGTTACCAAAAGATAAAAGTGTAAAATTTGAAGTCATGAATGCAAACCAAGATACAGTTGCACAACAAACTATGGCAACTAAACTTGTAAGAGAATGTGATTTAGTATTAGGTAATGCAACACCATGTGCTCAACAATTAGTATCTACAAGAGAAATTGAAGCAAAAATGGATTTACCTTTATTATTTACATCCGTAACAGATCCTATTGTTGCAGGTTTAGTTTCTGAAAGCAATCGTAACAATAATGTAACTGGTACATCAGATATTAACCCTGTTGAACAACAATTAGAAATGATTTTTGATGTAGATCCATCTGTTGATAAGATTGGTATGATTTATAATTCATCAGAAGTAAATTCACAAGCACAAGCAAATATTGCAAGAGCATTTATTGAAGCAAATTATCCAACAGTTGATTTCGAAGTAAAAACATTTGCTGATGTAACTTCAATTGGTGCAACTACTACAAGCTTAGTAAATGATGGCTGTGATTGTATTTATTTACCAACTGATAACTCAGTAGCAGCAAACGTTGGTACTATTACAAATATAACAAATTCTAAGGGTGTATTTACTCTTGCAGGTGAAGCTGGTATGGTATCTGATGGTGCTACATTAACAGTTTCAATTAATTATTATGAATTAGGTAAAACTACAGGTGAAATGGCTGCAAGTATCTTAATTGATGGAAAAGATCCAGATACAATTGAGGTTGGTAAACAAACTGAATTAGATAAGTTTATTTTCGCTAAGAATGATGAAGCATTACAATACTGTGGAATAACTTTATCAGATGACTTTAAGACAAAGTACGGAGTTAATTAATAATTAGTTAGGAAGTTTTAAAATGGATATAATATTAAACATAGGCCTTGATACGTTAACCAACGGATTAGCCTACGCTATTTTAGCTCTAGGTGTATTTATATCATTTAGAGTGTTAAACTTTGCTGATATGACTACTGAAGGTACATATGTTTTAGGTATGTCTTCATCAGTATTATTCATAGCAGCAGGAGTTCCTGCAGTAATAGCTACAGTTCTATCGATTTTCGTAGGTATGATTGCTGGATTCATAACCGGAATATTGCATACAAAGTTACATATTAATGGACTTTTAGCTGGTATTATAACAATGACCGGGTTATTTACTATTAATATGATTTTATTAGGAATTGCAAATTCATGTGTGACTAATCAAGAATTTAGTTTCTTATATGGTTTAACATCAAATGTAAGTCTTACTAATTCTGGTTACCGTGGTATATTCCATATATTTAGAGGCTTTTATGAATCAAATGTTGATTTCTCAAATGTACTTAAGTATTGGATAATTGGAATATCATTTGTGATTACACTTATTGTATTCGTTTCAATGTATTTCTTCTTTGGTACAGAGGTTGGTATGTCAATGCGTGCTGTAGGTATGAATCCTAAAATGGCTAGAGCACAAGGTATTAATTCTGATTTTTATATTATTTTGGGTTTGATGTTGTCAAATGGCTTAATTGCTTTATCAGCATCCTTAAAGGCTCAAAGTATAAATTCAGGTTCTACATTGTTTGGACCTGGTATGTTAGTAGTAGGATTAGCTTGTATTATTATTGGTGAAGCTATTTTCGGTAAGAGATCATTCTTAAATTGGATAATCTCTGTTGCGCTTGGTTCATTAGTTTATTATTTGATTATTTCAATTGCATTAGAATTAGGTTTACCATCTGATTACCTAAAACTATTATATGCATTAATTATGGTTCTAATATTAACATTAAGCTTTGTTAATAGTAAAACTCATTTCTTTGATAAGCTTAAAAGAAAATTATCTAAACGTAGGATTAGCGAAGAAGAAATTCTTGCTGCTGAAGCTCATGAGGATATAAAAGAGTCCGATATACCATTAGTTGTTGAGGATGAAGTTATGCTTGAAGTTTCTGGTTTGACTAAGATATTTAATCCTACTGGAAATCCAAATGATGTTAAGGTGGCATTAGATCATATTAATTTAAAGATTAAGAAAGGTGAATTCGTAACTATCATTGGTGGTAATGGTTCAGGTAAATCTACTTTCTTTAACACAGTATCAGGTACATATATACCTGATGATGGATATATTCAGATAAATGGTCACGATGTAACAAAATATAAAGAACATAAGAAAGCTAAATATATTGGTCGTGTTGCTCAAGATCCATATCAAGGTACTGCACCTGACATGTCTATTCTTGAAAATATGAACATTGCAAAGAGAAGACCTAGAAGAAGAACTTTATTATGGGGCTTTAAGAGATCTGATACAGAGTCTTATAAAGAAATGGTATCTAATCTTGGATTAGGACTAGAAAAGAGATTGACTTCAAAAATTGGTTTACTTTCTGGTGGTCAAAGACAATCAATAACATTACTAATGGCAACATTAGAAAAGCCAGATATCTTATTCTTAGATGAACATACTGCTGCCTTAGACCCTAAGACTGCAAGAAAAGTATTAACTTTAACTGATAAAATTGTTAGAGAAAATCATTTAACTACAGTAATGGTTACACATAACATGCGTGATGCTATTAAATATGGTAATAGATTATTAATGTTTAATAATGGTCATATAATTTATGATGTATCTGGCGAAGAAAAGCAAAAGTTAACTGTTGAAGATTTATTACAAAAGTTTGAAGATGTTGATTTTTCAGATAAAGACATTTTAGTTGCAAAAGAAACTGAAAGAGTAGACAATAAAAACTAATTAATATGTATATGAATCTACAAATGTAGATTAGTTAAAAGAGGTATTAAATATGAAAATAAAAGATGTTGATTTTGAAACATATTTAAAAAATTATCCAACTGAAGATGGATATTTTGGAAAATATGGTGGAGCTTATATTCCTGAGGAATTAAAGCCAGCATTTGAAGAAATTAATGAAGCATATCAAACAATATGTCATTCTTCTCAATTTATTAATGAATTAAGAAGAATTAGAAAAGAATTCCAAGGTAGACCAACACCTGTTTACCATTGTGAAAGATTATCTAAATATTGTGGTGGTGCTCAAATTTATTTAAAAAGAGAAGATTTAAACCATTCAGGTGCTCATAAAATCAATCACTGTATGGGTGAAGGATTACTTGCTAAATTTATGGGTAAGAAAAAGATTATTGCTGAAACAGGTGCAGGACAGCATGGTGTTGCACTTGCAACAGCTGCAGCATATTTCGGATTAGAATGTGATATCTATATGGGTGCTGTTGATATTAAAAAGCAAGCACCTAATGTTGCAAGAATGAAGCTTTTAGGAGCAAGAGTTGTTGAAGTTACTGATGGACAGCAAACTCTAAAGGAAGCAGTAGATGCTGCATTTAATGCTTACCTAAAGGAATATAAGGATTGCATTTATTGTATTGGTTCTGTAGTAGGACCACATCCATTCCCTCAAATTGTACGTGATTTCCAATCAGTTGTTGGTATTGAAGCAAAAGAACAATTTAAGGAAATGACAGGCTTATTACCTGATGTAGTATGTGCTTGTGTTGGTGGAGGTTCTAACTCTGCTGGTATGTTTATTCCATTCCTAAACGATCCAGTTAAGATTGTTGGTGTTGAACCACTTGGCCGTGGTAAAGAAAGAGGACAGCATGCAGCTTCAATGACATATGGTAGTGAAGGTATTATGCATGGATTTAATTCTATTATGTTAAAGGATGAAAATGGAAATCCTGATTTAGTTTATTCAGTTGCATCAGGACTTGATTATCCATCTGTAGGTCCTGAACATGCATTCTTACATGATTTAGGAAGAGTTGAATATGATACTATATCTGATGATGAAGCACTAGAAGCATTCTTCACTTTATCTAGATTAGAAGGAATTATTCCAGCAGTTGAATCATCTCATGCTGTTGCATATGCTATGCGTCTTGCAAGAACTACTAAGAAGACAGGTACTATTTTAGTTAATCTATCTGGTAGAGGCGATAAGGATATGGATTATATCATTGAAAAATATGGTGTAGACTATCTTGAAAAAAGAGGTATTAAATTATAATTTATTAAAGTTGCTGATATTATATTGGCAACTTTTTAAATAATAATCAATTTAATAGTTGACAAACTATTCAACTGTTGTATAATATAAGTGTCTAAAGGAGCTGATAATATGGATCTAGAAACAATTAAGAAGACAATGCCAGATACAGAACAAATAAATGATTTAAGTAATTTATTTAAGGTTTTAGGTGATCCAACTCGTTCAAAAATATTATATACATTAACTGATAATGAACTTAATGTTACTGATATATGCTTATGCGTTGGTATGAACAAATCAGCTGTATCACATCAATTAAGAATTTTAAGAGATGTTAAGCTTGTTAAGTCAAGAAAAGATGGCAAAGAAGTATATTATTCTTTTGATGATGATCATATTACAACAATATTTAAGTATGCTTTAGAACATATTTCTGAAGGAAAATAGTAGGAGGGATAATTATGAGAAAAACTTATTCAATTGAAGTAGATTGTGCTGCATGTGCATTAAAGTGTGAAGATGCAATCAAGAAGATGGCTGAGGTTGAGGATTGCCAAATTAATTTCATGACTCAAAAGATGACTATTGTTGCAGAAAATCCAGATGCTTTAGTTAAGGCTATCGTTAAGACAGCAAGAAAGGTTGAACCTGATTTTTCAATTAATGAATAAAGATTAATATAGTACAATGTACTATTAAATTTTTTACAGTTGGTTGAACGTGTGTTCAATTAATCAACAAAGGTGATATTATGACAAGAAAGCAAAAGAAGAACTTAAAAAGAATAATAATTGCTTTAATATTATTTTTAATAGTTTTAATTACTAATATAGTATTAAAGAATGCTTTTAGTAACAATTTTAAATATGGATTAGCATCAATAATTCCTAATGAGGATTTTGGTTGGTTACTACCTTTAACTTTATATTTTTCTATATATATCTATATTGGATATGATGTATTAAGAAAAAGTGCAATTAATATAAGTCATGGACAGGTATTTGATGAAAATTTCTTAATGGCAGTTGCAACACTTGGTGCATTTGGCTTAGGTATTTATACAGGTATTAAGGAACATCAGCCTGAAGGATTTGATGAGGCATGTGCTGTATTATTATTTTATCAGGTGGGCGAATGGTTCCAATCATATGCTGCATCAAAATCACGTAAGTCTATTGCGAGCCTTATGGATATAAGACCTGATTATGCTAACTTATTATTGGATAATGGTAATATAGAAGTAGTTGATCCTAGTGTAGTAGAATTAGATAGCATTATAGTTGTTAAACCAGGTGAAAGAATTCCATTAGATGGTGTTATTATTGAAGGTAAGTCCTCACTTGATACAAAAGCCTTAACTGGTGAATCATTACCACAGGATGTAGAAGAAGGTATTAATGTTATATCTGGTTCTATAAATATAACATCAACATTAAAAATAAAAACTAATAAAACATTTAGTGAATCTACTGTATCAAAAATATTAGATTTAGTAGAAAATGCTTCTTCAAAGAAATCTAAATCAGAAGCATTTATAACTAAATTCGCAAAATATTACACACCTATTGTTGTATTTAGTGCATTAGCATTAGCTTTTATTCCACCAGTATTATATGCAATTATTAATAAATCTTGGAACGAAGGATGGGGTTCATTTACACTATGGATTTATAGAGCATTATCATTCTTAGTAGTATCTTGCCCATGTGCGTTAGTAATAAGTGTACCTATGTCATTCTTCTCAGGACTTGGCGGAGCATCTAAGAATGGAATTTTAATTAAGGGTTCTATTCATTTAGAAAGATTTGATAAAGCAAATATATTTGTATTTGATAAGACAGGTACATTAACTAAAGGTAATTTCGCAATTAAAACTATCTATCCAAATGAAAATAAGGATTTGGTATTAGAGCTTGCAGCAATTGCAGAAAAGGAATCTAATCATCCAATTGCTAAATCAATAAAAGAAGCTTATGGTAAAGAAATAATAAGTGATTATACTATATCTGAAGAATTAGGTAAGGGCATTAAAGCAGTATCAAATGATGATTATATATTAGCTGGTAATGAAAAATTAATGGAATTATATAATATCAGCTATACTAAATCAGATGATATAGGTACTATAGTATACGTAGCTAAAAATAATGAATTTAAAGGTTATATAGTAATTGCAGATGAAATAAAAACTGATGCAAAAGAAACTATTGAATACCTAAATTCATTAGGAGCAAGAACTATAATGTTAACTGGAGATAATCCACAAATTGCATATCATGTTGCAGAAGAATTAGGATTAAAGGAATTTAAAGCATCCCTATTACCACAAAATAAGGTTTATGAAGTAGATAATTTATTAAATACTAAAAAGGATGATGACCTATTATGCTTCATTGGTGATGGTATTAACGATGCCCCTGTAATTATGAAATCAGATATAGGTATTGCTATGGGTGGAGTCGGTTCTGATGCTGCAATAGAAGCAGCAGATATTGTTTTAATGCATGATGACCTAGCTAGCATTAAGATAGCTAAAAAGATTGCAAGAAAAACTATGAAAATTGTAAAAGAAAATATCATATTTGCAATAACTATAAAAATTATAATCATGATATTATCTGCAACAGGTGTCCTAGAAATGTCATCACTTGGTAAAATTACAATGTGGTTTGCTGTATTTGGTGATGTTGGTGTTGCAATATTATGTATTTTAAATGCAATGCGTTGTAATGTTAAAAATTTTAAAGAGTAAAACGGGAGATTTCTCCCGTTTTTGCTTATATTTTTAATTTTTAATAAATTAATAGATAAATATTAGTATTTCTTTATAAACTATTTAAAAATTTAAATTTTAGGGTATAATTAAGTGAATATATAGAAAGGTGGATTATTAACTATGAGTGAACTACTAGCCCCTGCTGGATCAATGGAAGCATTAAAGACTGCAATACATAATGGCTGTGATGCAATATATTTAGGTATGAATAGATTTGGTGCTCGTGCTTATGCTAATAACTTTACTTTAGAAGAATTAACTGAGGCAGTAAAATATGCACATTTAAGGGGAGTTAAAATCTATGTAACTATGAATATAGTTATATTTGATAGCGAGCTTAATGATGCATATAAGCAGGTTGATGATTTATATAACGCTGGAGTTGATGGATTAATAATCCAAGACCTTGCAGTATTTACTTATGTTACTGAACACTACCCATCATTAGAAGCACACTGTTCAACACAAATGGGACTTGATGACCTAGATGGAACATTACTATTTAAAGAGCTTGGCGCAAAAAGAGTAGTTTTATCAAGAGAAGTACCACAAGAAGAGCTTGTTGAAATAAGAAGAATAAGTAAAATACCTATGGAAATATTTGTACATGGTGCATTATGTGTATCATATAGTGGTAATTGCTTGCTTTCAGGCTTAATTGGATATAGAAGTGGAAATAGAGGTAGATGTGTTGGTGCATGTCGTAAGCCTTACACTTTAGTAAATTTAACAGAGGATAAAATTATTGATAAATCATACATTTTATCAATGAAGGATTTAAATACAGTTTCTCATATTGAGGATTTAAAATTTGCTGATTCCTTAAAAATCGAAGGAAGAATGAAGGAACCTTCATATGTTTCTAACGTAATAAGAACATATAGAGACGCACTTGATGGTAAAGCAACAAAACAAGAAATATCTAACCTAAAGAAAACATTTAACCGTGAATTTACTAAGGGTTATATATTTGGTGAAGATAAAAAGGATATAACAAACGTATTAAGACCAAACCACGTAGGTGAAAAGATTGGTTTTATTTCAAAAAGAGTAAAGGGTGGATATGAAATTACAGTATCTAATCCTGTAAGCCAAGGAGATATCATAAGAATTGATCATAATAATAGTGATATCCTATTCCCTTTAGTAAAGATATTTGATAATAATGATAATTTAGTTAAGGAAGCTTCAAAAAAATTCATTATTAAAATAAAAGAGGAATGCTTCATTGGTGATAATGTATATAGAACAAAGGATATTAAATTTGAAGCAATGCTTCTTAAAAGAAGCCAAGAGGAATTTAAGAAATTCCCTTTAGATATTTCTATTTATGCAACAATTAATAATCCAATATCAGTTACTGCAACATATGAAGATGTATCAATTTCATTTGAAACAGAATTTATTGCAGAAAAAGCAAAATCTAATCCAACAGATGAAGTGCAAGCAAAAGTGCAAATATCTAAGCTAAATGATACTATTTATTATTTAAATGAATTCTATTATTATCAAGAAAATTGCTTCATCCCTGTAAAGGTATTAAATGATATTAGAAGAAAAGCAGTAGAATTAATTAATGAAGAAAGAACTAAGATAGTTCGTCCTTTAAAGCTTGATGATATTAAATATGATAAGGTTAATAAGGAAGAAGACGGAATTAATCTTGCTGTATTCTGTAATACTGAAGAGCAAAAAAAAGCTGCATCTGATTTAGGAATTGAAATTATTTATTATGATAATGTTATAAGACGTAATCTTAATAAATATAAGGATATGTCTAATAAGGAATTATTGATTGGTGGATATGGTGGTATTCACCACTATATGAAAACTAATAGCTTTATAACAGACTTCTCATTAAATGTTACAAATTGGAAATCTGCATATATGATGCATAAACTTGGCGCAAAGCGTGTAACATTATCTCATGAAATTAACCTATCTAGTATTAATGATTTAGTAAATGATTATAAAAAGAATACTTTAATATATCCAAATTTAGAAATGATTGTTTATGGTAAGGCTGATATGATGTTTACTAAATATTGCCCACTAAAGGTGTATGGACAATGTGGTAAATGTAAAAAGAATAAATATGAGCTAAGAGATGAATATGGTAATTTCCCTATTATTTCTCATAATGACTGTACAACAACAATTCTAAATGGTAAATCATTAAATCTAATTGATGAATTAGAAAATATTAAGCATGTTAATACATTTAGAATTAATCTAACAACTGAGGATTATAATGAATCAGTTAATATAATTAATATGTTTAAAGAAAAAATAAAAGAAATGAAGCCTACTAATTTATTTAATAAAGAAAAGGATACAAGAGGCCATTTTAATAAAGAAATATTATAATTTATATATAGCTCCTATTTTTTAAGATAGGGGCTTTTTATTTTGCAATTATTCCATAAAAAATATAAGTTAAATTTAGGAATGAAAAATATAATTTAGACGAAAAAAGATAAGAAAGTTAGATATATAGAGGAGGTTTTAATATGGAAAAAGCTATTAGTGTTATGCAAAGATATGAATTCAAATATATAGTTTCAAAAGAACAAATTGAAGCTTTAAAAAAAGGATTAGAAGGACATATGCAAGTAGATGAATTTGGTAAGACATCAATTGCGTCATTATATTATGATACTAAAGATAAAAGATTAATTAGAAAATCCATTGAAAAGCCTTTATTTAAAGAAAAGATAAGATTAAGAAGCTATGGGCTTGCATCAAATTCTAGTACTGTATTCTTAGAATTAAAAAGAAAAACAGATAGAATAGTTTATAAAAGAAGAGTTGCATCAACAATTAATAAGGTTGATGAATTCTTCAACAACAATGGAAATATTGCAAGTGATGGACAAATCGCAAGAGAAATAACTTATTTTAGAGATTTCTATAAAAATTTAGTACCATCGTGCTTAATCATTTATGACAGAGTTGCATATTTTGAGCCAGATGGAGACTTAAGGCTTACAATAGATTACAATCCTAGATATAGAGTAGATGACTTAAATTTAACTACATCTATGAATGGTAATTTATTGTTAGATGAAGGATATGCAATATTAGAAATAAAAGTACAGGATGCAATGCCTTTATGGTTATCACATTTATTAGATTTTAATCATATTTATAAAGCAAGCTTTTCTAAATATGGAACTGCTTATAAATTAGAGCAAGAAAAAATATCACATATAATTTAGGAGGATTATTATGGCTAATTCAATTTTTACTAATGGTATTTCATTAGAAATGATATTATTAATGTCAGGCTTATCAATAATATTTGGAGTAATATATGCATATATTGCATCATTTAAGATAAGATCATCTAAGGGATTCTTTGTAACATTATCTTTACTACCTTTAATTGTTTCTTTAGGAATTGCTGCAGTATCATTATTCCTAACAGATAATACTACAACAAATATCGCTAGAGTTGCGACAGTTGCGATTGCATTAGGTCTTGTTAGATTTAGATCTAATAATGGTCGTGCTGAAGAAATGGTATTATTATTAGGATCAATTGTTTGTGGATTTATATATGGCTTAGGCTATGCATTATATGCATCAGTAGGACTTATTGTATTTGGCTTACTTTTCGTATTATTATTAACAGCACCAATTTTCAAACACAATAAATTCGAAAAGGAAAAGCTATTAAATATAACTATTCCTGAATCACTAAATTATTCTGATGTTTTTTCTGATGTATTTAAGGTTTATTTAAATGAAGCTGAAATGGTTGGAGTTAAGACAACAGGAATGGGTTCTATGTATAGATTATCTTATAGAATTATTCTAAAGGATATTGAAAAAGAAAAGGATTTAATTGATCAATTAAGAATTAGAAATGGTAATTTAGAAATTAATTTATTACCATATGTAGAAGATAAAAAGGAATTATAATATAAAAAATACCCTATGCTTAGACTAGATAAAATCTAGAATAATATAGGGTATTTTATTATTTAATGTTATAATTATATAAAACACTTAAATTGGGTGGTGATGATATGAGGATTGCAATAATTGGAATGGGTAATATGGGGGCTAAATACGCTAAATACATAAAAGAGGATAGCTCTTTTAATATGACTCTTGTTGCGGTAACAAGACCTAAGCGTGATAAAGAATTATTTGTCAGTGAATATATTAAGGATGTATTAGTATATGATAATGATAAGGAATTATTTAAGGCATTTGATAATAAGGAATTTGAAATTGATTCTGTTATTGTTGCAACACCACATTATAGTCATAAGGATATTGTAATAGAAGCATTTAAAAGAAATCTTAATGTTTTATGTGAAAAGCCTGCAGGAGTTTTCCTTAAGGATGCTAGAATAATGAATGAAGCAAATACTAATATTTTATTATATGGATTAGTTTTCCATCAAAGAACTTATTCTATTTACCAATATTTATATAAAATTATTAAAGAAGAAAAATATGGTAAGCTAAAAAGAGTAAATTATATTACTACAGATTGGTTTAGAACAAATGATTATTATAAAAAGGATAGCTGGAGAAGTACTTATAAGACAGATGGTGGCGGAACATTATTAAATCAATGCCCTCACTCACTAGACCTATTATGCTTCCTTTTTGGTATGCCTTCTAAGGTTATGGCATTTTGCAATGAAGGTAAATATCATGATATAGAGGTAGAAGATGAGGTAAGTTCATATTTAGAATGGGATAATGGCGTAACTGGTATATTTATTGCATCAACAGGTGAAAATCCAGGAATAAATAGAATGGAGGTTACAACCTCAAGAGCTCAAATTACAGTTTATAAGGAATATATTGAGATTAAATATAATGAATTTGATTCAGAATATTACATTAAAAATAATATAGATAATAGTAAGATTACACCTATGGTTGAAAGAATAGATTTTAAATATGATTCTAGCCAAAAGGAAGTATTAAGAATGTTTGGTAATAATAGGGTTATATGTAATGGAAAAGAAGCATTAATGAGTCTTTATCTTTCTAACGCAATGTATTTATCAAGCTTTAAAAAGAAAATAGTTAATATATATCCAATATCATCAAAAGAAGAATTAGATTTTGAATTAGAATTCTTTGATGAATTTAATAAAAGAATATAAAAAATATCCCAGAATGTTGGGTACCCAATAAATTGGACTAAATAATTTAATATTATAATTGTGATAAGGATTGTTGTCTATATTGAAGTGGGCTCAATCCTTTTCTTTTTAGATTAATTCTTTCTTCATTATACCATTTGATGTATTCTTCAAT
>JAEELJ010000043.1 GCA_016288855.1 Acholeplasmatales bacterium | reverse complement strand
GTAATATTAAACAAATCAAATGATTTAATAATAGAATCAAATAATTCAGTAAATGAATTATATTTAATATCTCTTAATTTAGATAGTACATCATATGCTTTGCTAGGCATACCATCTACTAAATTTAGATCAAAATTATATCCAAGCTCCTTCATCTTATAAAAGTCTTGGTTATTATAACCTAATAAATTTAAGATACTAAATACATTCTCTTGATTAGGTAATACCTTCTCAATTATTAAAGAGAATAATAATTTTAAAGCTCTATTCTCTGATAAATCAATCTTACCTTCAACTATATATGGAATACCATATTCCTCAAATTGCTTAATTATATCCTTATGTGGAGTTGTTGTTCTAGTTATAATCATGAAATCCTCATAATTAATACTAGAATCTTCTTTCATTAGATGTAAGATTAATGGCGCAATCTTATTAGACATATAATTAACTACTATTGATTTATCATTATCTTTTTTTACATCCAGAGGTACTAAATTATATTTAATATTAGTATCACCAAAGAAATTTGGTGTAGAAAATACATTATTAAAATATTTTAATATATTCTTTTCACTTCTAAAATTAGAAACAAGATTTAATCTTTCGCTTTCTTTAAACATGTCCTTAATAGATAAGAAAGAATCAATATCCGCACCACGGAATGCATATATAGATTGCTTTTCATCACCTACTATGAATATTGAACCATCTTCAGGCACACATTCCCACCAATTAGCTTTAGGATTATCTGTAGATAAATAAAAGAATATCTTAGCCTGTAATGGGTCAGTGTCTTGGAATTCATCTAGTAAGAAATATTTATAATCCCCTCTTATATGTCTTATTAATCTAGCATTGTGATTTTTTGCATCATCTTCTAGCATCTCTGAAACATAAAGTAGATTATCAAAGAATGTTAATTTACCCATTCTTTTTAAGCTTTTTGATACATGAGGTATTGCATGATCTAAAAATGACATTACCTTATAGTAAATAAAATTCTTTTTAGCTTTTATAATTGGTGCTTCATTAAACTTTTTAAAGCAAACTGATGATTTAGTGTCAGCTTCTAGTAAATCATTATATTTATCATTATTAACTTCAAAATCAAGATTTAGAATAGCTAAATCCTTTAATGATATAAAATCATCAGTTAAATAATCTATAGTACCATTTTCTATTGCATCATATGCTTTATTTAAATTATCCCATGCATCACGAGATTGTGCTGATGATAATTTCTTTAAATCATCATCTAAGTTATATAATTCTTTAACTAAATCATTATATTCTCTTATTTCATCATCAAATTCAACATCAAATGATTTATAAGTCTTATATTCTAGATTTATTTGTCTATTATATAAAACCCTAGATATTAAAGAAGGGAATACGGAAGAAAGGTTCCAAATGTAATTTTTAACCTCCATTCCTTCCTTCTTTAAATCTTCACCATAAAATCCAGATAATACTTTCTGATATTCTATCTTGTATAAAGATACCATATCACTCTCTTCAGTTAATTCTAGGGAGGCAGGGACATTTGCTTCCATAGGGTGTGAAGATATTATAGTATTACAGAATGAATCAATTGTACCAAAGAAGCATAGGTCTATATTTGCTAAAGCTTTCTTACAATTAGCCATTGTTTCTTCTGTTTGTATTTTACTTATATGTGAATATTTTAATTCCTTACAATTAAAATCAGCTTTAACTGATAATAATCTTAATAATTTAACAGTTCTTTCATAAAATTCATTTGCTGCCTTCTTAGTAAATGTAATTGCTGCAATAGAAGAAATATCTCTTCCCTTTTCAATCATTGTAACAATTCTTTCTACTAAGGTAGTGGTTTTACCACTTCCTGCTCCCGCAGAAACGAAATAGTTATGCTCTATATCATTAACTATTAAATCACGTTCTTTATCATCACATGCCATCCCCTACACCCCCTTTTCTTTCTTTTTCTTTTCTATAATAAATTTTTCTTTTGGTGCGCTTGGGTTTGATGGATTAGAATCAAATCCTCTTATAATATGATAATAAGATAGATAATTCATATCAAAATCAAGCTTTGATACTTTATTCTTAAAATTATTCATTAATGATTCTAAAACCTTAGAATCATTTTTAAATTCAACTATTGTCTTTGATTTTAAATAATCAAATTTAATAGTTGAAGCTTCACCTGGATTATCACTATTATTATATAAATTTGAATAAATAATACCTTGTACAAATGTATAAGGATTTTTAATCTTATGCTTAACCTTGCCAGTCTTATAATCTACTACCGCAAATCCATCATCTGTTCTTTCAATTCTATCTACTCTACCATAAAATGAAATACCTTCAATTTCACCATTTAATACTAATTCACTATTACTATGGTGTCCTTTAACCATAGAATATGCGTTAGTAAGCATTGTCTTCATTCTTCTTCTTTGATATTCCTTATCACTACCATAATGCTTTAGTGCATAATTATCAAAAATATCATCACCATGGTCAAGTAGCATCTTCTTTGTCATTTCGCTTCTATCAAAGCCTTCTAATGCCTCATGGATAATATTACCAAACCCTGCCGCATCACTAAAATCTAGTGGTTCCTTTTCTTCAGGGGATGTAATACCTAATATATTCCTTAGGAAGAACGTATATTCACTTGGTTCTAAATATATTGCCTCAAGTGAAGATGGGGATAAGCTATTATAACCCTTAAATAAATCACAAGGGTTAATCATAAACTCTTGTTCTATAGGATTTCTTGTAATAGATGGATTTATTAGCATACCATTAATATATGATGATACATATTTATTAATATATGGATTAGTTGAATAATCTATAACATTATCATATGTATCATAATCATATATTGCTGAGGCTTTATTCTTAGATTTAACATCAGAAATAGAATAGCTTGAATAAGACATATTAATCTTAATACCTAATTTAGATGCAATATCTAATAAATTAGATAATGTATTAAGCTTATTTATTGTCTTTTTTGCTTTAGTTAGATTATTATTAGGATCTACTAGCATATATTCACTATCTAAGACAACGTAAGACTCATTAGAAACACCAGGGAAAAAGTCAGCTGACATACCTAATATAAATACATTAGGTCTTAATGCTTCTAATGCATTATCTAGTGTTACAACATGTAATGCTTGAGGCTTTGATAAAGAAGCATTAAATGATGTTTCTAAGATATCAGAAATATATTCTTCCTTATCACTAAAATAGTATTGCTCTAGGAATCTTACAACCTTATTCTTTGCTGAGGTCTCATCAAATCTTTCAACAGTTAAATAATTATCAATTATATATGAATAGCCTTGTTCTATTTCATGAACTAGCTTATCTAAATATTCGCTATATAATTCTTTACTATTAAATTTTGCAGTATGGAAACCTAGAAGCTTTTCTTCATTTTTATCCTTATCAAAAGAAATCTTTAAATTACCCATATAAGTAATTAATTGATTTAATATCTTAGAAGATATATTCTTACCCTTTTCTTCACAATCATTAATATCTATTGCTTCTTTTATCTTTTCTTTATCTAGGTAACTAAAGAGATCTTGTAATGCTGTAAGTCCATTCATTCCCTTAGTATTCCAATTTAATAAAGACTTTAGTAATCTACCTGCAATAGATTCCTTTAAGGGTCTACCTATTGAATTAGTTACACTAATATTTAGGTTAGATGAAAAATCATCAATAATAGATGAATATTTATTATTAGTTACAACAAGTAAGCATTCATCTAATTTAAGATTATTTTTATTAATATAGTCTATAACATTTAATACTTCATTATATTCTCCATGGCATTCTTGTACCTTAAATGGAATAGATTCTTTTTCATCTATTCCTAAAAAAGAAGAGAATGACATTCTTTTATAATTATTATTAGATACTTTTTTAATTAATAATAATTCATTTGGTGAATATATAAATTCATCAAATGTAATAAATTCTATATCATCTAATGCTATACCTTTTATTATTGCTTCTCTTAATATCATTTTAGAATCAATATATTCTTTTTTATTTAAAACTTCTAAATATTCATTATATATTTCATATAAATCAATATTCTTTTCTTTAAAAGGGGAATTAGATAATTTATTAAACCATAGACTATCATCAATAACTAAGCTTCTTAGGTTATTTATTGCATCTCTAATGTTTTTAGCATCATCTATAGTACTACCTGTAAAATAGATTTTCTCTCTATTTTTTAAAATAGATTTATATATAAATGCTTCAAATTCAGTAGATATATTAGGTCTTGATACTTTAGCACCTATTCTACTTAACATAAGTGATGAAAGCCCTAATGTATTTAATACTCTTACCGCAAATGTATTTTTATTGAATTTTGCAAATGTTCTTAACATTTCAGTTTCATTTGCTTTAGGTATATAAATTATAGTTTCTTTCATTTAACTCATCCCTTTCATCTAATTATATCTATTATAGTTTAAAAATATATAATCCGCCAATATAAATAGAAAAAATACCAACAATGTTGGTATTGCTTAAATAAATTTATTTAAATCACTATTATATGTATAACCTATACTTTTAAGCTTATCTATTATCTCATCCATAGATATATCTAAATCAAGACATAGTGATTCTAAACTATCATATTCATCTCTTAATTTAGTATTTATATATGAGAATAACATATATGGATCATTTGGTATCATAATATCCCCCTTTTAGAATAAAGAGCCAGGATAAATCCTAGCTCACCCCAAGCTTTCTGGCCTTGGGTACCATATCGTCTCACGCAATTTCATTATAACTTGTTATAATGAATAACACAAGGAAAATATTTACTCTTTCAGGAATCAAATTACTTCTGATTTTGAATACTAGGTGGAGTGATTATCGGATTAAGACCAATTTGATTAGTAATTGTTGATATCAATGAAGAGGCTCGCCCAACAACAGATGTCATCTTCAATAATTTTTCCATCTTCATCCTTATAGTTTCTTCAAGTTCTTCTTTTTTATTTTCAAATTCCTTTATAGATTTATTGTTAAGAATATATTTACATTCAAACTTAACGTTTATTGCAAAAAGATATTCAGGATTCAAGCCAACATATCTATCAAAAACTAATGTAAAATAATTTTTTTCAATTTTATCAATTCCGTATGTATCTTTGATTACAATATCAATTCCATTCTGATACTCATCAGGTATATCATCCTTCTTATCAAAATTTATATTTTTTAATTTTACATCAATAGATGTAAAATACAATGTTTTTTCTTCCATATTTATCTCCTAAGCACATAATGGTGTTTTAGTTTTCTTTTCAAAATAATTACTTAATTGTTTTTCATTTTTCTCAAGTTTCAATTGATTTAACTTATATTCATATTGTCTATCAATAGTTTCTTGTGCCTCCGTCGCTATTTTTTCGGAGCACTTAGCAACTAACATATCGGAAAAATTGTTTACAACAACATAGTTATTTAACGCTTCACACATAAATGCATTTAAACTTACACCTTCTTTTTTTGCACGTGCATCAATAGCCTTATGAAGTGTTTTTGACATTCTTATAGTTACCTTACCACTATAATCTAATTCTTCATGTTTTGAAGGTTTAGGAATTACTATATTATTATCTTTACAGTATTCTAAATAAAATTCAAGATTCGCTTCTGCCTCTTCAATAGCTTCAATCTTAGTAGTACCACAACCAATTACAGTATCAAAATCTAGATATTTTACAATGTATTCTTTTTCACCGGCTACAAATTCAGTATACACCTCAAAACGATACTCATTCTCCATATTATTTTTCCTCCTGTTGGTTAATAATGTGATTTGCCAATTCCAAATATATCGTCTTCACAGTTTTTCCATTAACTGTAGGAACAGGCAATAATCTACCATCTTTATACTCAAACATATTATGCGATCCTTTTGTCCTTTTTAAAACGAAACCATAATATTCCAAATACTTTTTCATATCATCAAAGTCAATTTCTTTAGGCAACGGGTCATTTGTCAACTTTAGTATTAACTTTTCAATGGTACTCAAAGCATTCACTCTCCTTTGCCACTATATATGGTGGCACATTAATTAATATATCATATTTTTTTCGCTAAATCAATATTGATTCACATCATAAACACTTTTTAAAAGTGACATTAATAGATATTACTTTTAATTTATTAATATTAATATCATCAAATAAATTATATAAAATATTTAGATTATTGTTATTATTTAATTCTTTTATTTTAGTTAGTATATCTGATAATATATCATCATCG
>JAEELJ010000042.1 GCA_016288855.1 Acholeplasmatales bacterium | reverse complement strand
TTCTTTTTGCTCATTCATATTTCTAGTTTATTAAACTATTTGAATTGATCATTGTTTGTAATTCAATTTTACGTTTAATGTTTGTCATATACAGTTTTCAAAGACTCAATTGCGTTTTTCACGCGCTTTTTCATTTTACTACTTTGCAACTGATTTGTCAATCACAAATTTAATAAAATAAGTGGTGGTTGGGAGTGGTTTCGAACCACCGAACCCATAGGGAGCAGATTTACAGTCTGCCGCGTTTAGCCTCTTCGCTACCCAACCATTTTTATTTATTTTTTCACACTTTTAGGCGTGTGCTCTAATATAATATCATTTTCGCTTTTTAATGTCAACAACAATTTTATCAATTTTTAACTATTTTTTTAATTTATTATTTTTACCTATAAAAACGCTATTATTTCAGACAAAATGCTCATTTAAATTCTTATTTATATTAATACAAATCCCCCTACTATTTAATTTAAGTAGAGGGATTTATTTTTACTTCTTTTTTATTCTTTTATCGAGCTCATATGTTGCAAGCATAATTATTCTTTTACAGCCCTGACATTCTAGCTTAATATCAGCACCAGTTCTTATTACCTTCCATTCATCTGAACCACATACATGAGGCTTTTTTGTTTTAATGATTTCTCCTAATGTATACATATTATAATGGCTTATCCTTTATTGTTTTAAATATTCTTGGATATTTCTTAGGAGATTCTTTAATTTTCTTAATTATTACTATATTTCTTTCACCTGCATCATCAGGCAATAAAAAATTAATAATCTTTTCAATTTTGCCGCCTAATATTGAAATTGCATTTCTAGCCTCATCTATTTCTTCTTTGTCATTTCCTTTTAGCGCAACAAAATATCCACCAACTTTAACATATGGAATGCATAATTCAGATAAAACATTTAATCTTGCAACTGCACGAGCTGTAACATAATCAAATGATTCTCTTTTATCCTTAATGTATTCCTCAGCTCTTTGGTGTAATGCTACTACATTATCTATTCCAATATATTTTGTTAAATCGTTTAAAAAGTTAATTCTCTTATTTAAAGAATCTATAATAGTTACATTAACATTTGGTTTAACAATAGCTAAAGGAACAGATGGAAATCCTGCACCAGCACCTACATCTAAAATATTATAATTATCACCACTTATTGCCTTAGTAATAGTAAGTGAATCATAAAAATGCTTTAAATATACCTGATCTTTTTCAGTAATAGCTGTAAGGTTCATATATGAGTTTACTTCAATCAATTTATTATAGTAAAGCTCAAACTTATTAAGCATATCATTATCTAGCGAAATATTAAGTTTTTCAAGCTCCACCTTAAAATCCATTACATTCTCCTTATTTTTTCACAATAAACCATTAAAACTGAAATATCAGCAGGGTTTACTCCTGAAATTCTTGATGCCTGACCAATTGTCTTAGGCAAAATCTTTTTTAGTTTTTCTCTTGCTTCTAACGCAATATTATCAACATCATCATAATTAATATTAGAAGGGATTTCTTTATCTTCATTAGCTCTCATTCTTGCAGATTGCTCTAAAGCCTTCTTTATATAACCATCATACTTATAATTAATTTCTACTTCAAGTAATACTTCATCTAGATCATCATAATCTATATCAAATGATAATCCCTGAGCATAAACCATTTCCTTAATTTCCTTATAAGATATATTTGTTCTCTTAATTAAAGAAGTTAGTGATAATGATTCATGTAAAGGAGATTCATTCTTTTCAATAAGAATAGGATCTGCAAATAAAGGTTTAATCTTTATTTCATTAAAATCATTCATAAGCTTATTAATTGCAGCTTCCTTTTTATTTAATCTATCCTCTTGCTCTTTAGAAATAGTACCAACCTTATATCCCTTATGACGTAATCTTAAATCAGCATTATCATGTCTCAATAATAGACGATACTCTGCTCTTGATGTAAGTAATCTATAAGGCTCATTTGTTCCTTTAGTAACTAAATCATCAATCATAACACCTATATATGCTTCATCACGCTTTAAAATTAATGGTTCTTCACCCTTAACCTTTAAGCCCGCATTAATACCAGCAATTATACCTTGACCTGCTGCCTCTTCATAACCAGATGTACCATTTATTTGACCTGCAGTAAATAGGTTATTTACAATTTTAGTTTCAAGGCTTGGCCATAATTCTAAAGGATTTATTGCATCATATTCAATTGCGTATGAATATCTTACAACCTCACAATTCTCTAAGCCAGGTAATAATCTAATCATCTTATCTTGCACCTCAACAGGCATTGATGTAGAAAAACCACCAATGTATGTTTGATCAAGCTCTAATGATTCTGGCTCATAGAATATTTGATGTCTTTCTTTATCTTGGAATCTAACAATCTTAGTTTCAATTGATGGACAATATCTAGGACCAATTCCCTTTATTACACCACCATACATACTAGATTCATCTAAATTATCTGTAATAAGCTTATGTATTTCTTGATTTGTATAAGTTAAATAGCAAGGAACCTTAACATTAAGTATAGAATCATATCCCTTATCAAAGCTATAATGCCATACATAATCAGATCCTGGCTCTAAAGATGTTTTAGAAAAATCAATAGTAGATGCCTTAATACGAGGAGGTGTTCCTGTTTTTAATCTTTGAATTTCAAATCCACATCTTCTTAATGCGTTACTAATTCCTTTGTCTGTTCTTTCACCATCAGGTCCTTCTTGACTACTCCAATGACCTCTTAAAATTCTTGAATCAAGATAAGTACCAGTAGTTAGGATAACTGTTTTAGAATAAATCTTTTCACCTTTTTCAGTCTCAATACCTAAAATAGTATTATTTTCAACAATTAAATCAGTAACTAAAGCTTCTATTAAAGTTAAACCATCTACTGATTCAAGATGACGTCTCATCTCTCTTTTATATAATAATTTATCTTCTTGAAATCTAAGTGCCCAAACAGCTGGTCCCTTTGACATATTAAGCATTTTAGTTTGGATTTGGCATAAATCTGAGTTTTTACCCATATATCCACCTAATGCATCAATTTCTCTAACAACTACGCCTTTAGCTGGTCCACCAATAGATGGATTACATGGCATAGAGCCTGTCATATTAAGATTTCCAGTGACTAAAGCAACCTTAAGTCCCATTTTAGCTGGCGCAATTGCAGCTTCACATCCTGCATGTCCTGCACCAACAACTAATACATCAAAATTATTTTCCATATAAATCATTCCTTTTGGAATTAAAATTCCACGTAGTAATAATATCACTTTTAACATATTTTAACAAGTTAATATTACCATCTTAACTTTTTTATTTATATTTGGTATAATAAAATAAATAAGAGATTAGCGATTAATAATTATAAAGGTAGTTAGGAAGTGATTCTATGTCAAATATTATAGATGAAAAATCACAAATCAAATATAACGAAGCAATACTAGATTTATATAATTCAGCAAATGTTTGTTATAACACAACAACTAAAATTGTTGAAGCATTTAGTATAGGCTCTAAGTTTATATGTGCTAACATAACTATTGAAGAATTTGCAAAAAAATTCATTGAAACATATGACATTAATGAATCACAAGAAAACAAAATAATAAAATTCTTCAATAATTTTGAACCTCAAGAGGGTCAAGATATAAATATAGAAATTTCTTTCGATGTTAATTTTGAAAGAACTAAAATGAGAATGAGGGCAATAGGTGCTGTAAAAGATTCTAAGCTTTATATTTCATTTAAAAACTTGAATGTTATTCAGTCATCTGATAAAGATGCCTTAACAAAAGTTCTTTCTAAAAAAGGAATCATCCCTCATTTTGAACAAGCAATACAGGATAAAAGAGAATTTGCATTATTAATTCTTGATATCGATGACTTCTACGCATTAGAAGAATCATTAGGTAAAATGTATTCAGACGTTATCTTAGTAGAAACTGCTGCATTTATTCAAAAATATGTAGGCAATAATGGCTATGTTGCAAGAATAGGTCTAGACCGTTTCTTAATCCTATACTATGTAAATGATATTTATGATGATATTCATGATGCCTGCGAAAATATAAGACAATCTGTTATCAATCTAAATAATCATAATGTTAAGCAATGTAGTATTAACGCAACAATTGGTTGTACTTCTTTCCCATCTAATGGTGATGATTTTGATACATTATATCGTAAAGCATATCTTGCATTACAAAGAGGTATCAGAAAGGGTGGAGCTTGCTTCATCATTTATATTCCAGAGCGTTGCGGAACAATTGATACAATTGATGAAGAAAAATTCGCACAGTTTGAAACAAACATTGGTGCAGCTGACCAAATGTCTTCATATTTTAAAATTTTCGCTGGAGTTTTTGAAATTTTAAATAGGCAAGGATCTATCAAAAAGAATTATAATGATGCCTTATCACTAATTGGAAACTATTATGTTGTAGATAGAGTATCCCTTATAACATTCTTTAATGATGAAAGTAATAATGAATTATATACATTCACTGATGAAAAGGCAGCGATAAAAGATACAATAGAATTAAGAGAACCCTCAAGAAAAGCATTCATAGATACATTTGCAAATAAAGATATTATAAAAATCAACCAGGTTAAATCAAATAAAGAATTACCAATTTATCCTATACTTAGAGAAGAAAGAGTTTCTTCTACTCTTGTATTTAAATTAAATTATTCTAATAAAGCATATGGATTCTTAAAATTTGATATGTTTACACATAACAAATTTTGGAGTGACAGTGATATATCTTCACTTTATTTAATTGCCCAAATGTTTACTGCATCCCTATACCGTGTAAGAGTAAAGGAAGATACTGAAAAGATGCTATTCTATGATAACCTAACATCTATTTATAACTACTCTAGATGGAGAGATTTAGTAGATGCTAAACTAGATGAAGCAAAGGATAAATATGATAGACAAAACTTCAGTATTATATACTTCTACTTTGAAGCATTTATGCATATGAATGATACATTAGGTACAGCAATATGTGATAATGCATTAAAGTATTTAGGAAAAGTATTAATTGATATAGATACATTTAAAGATCTTAAATTAATATATGCAAGAGTTTCTGGAGATAAATTTATTATTTATATTCCAACTAAGGATAAGGAAATAATTGATGAATTAATTGAAACTATAAGTCAAAAGCATCGTCAAAGTTTCTCTTATGGTGAGCAATTCAATTTATTGTTTGGTATATATATTAATAATGTAGCTGGTTCTTTTGGTATCCGTAATATTGACTATATTACTAACGCAATCGATAAGGCTAATATTGCACGTAAGAAAGCAACACTAGTAAATAAAGTAATCTACTTCACAGAAGAATTATATGAACAGATGGCATTTAGAAGTGAACTAGAACTACATATGAGAAAGGCTTTAGAAGATGGAGAATATCTATTATATCTACAGCCAAAGGTTAACTCATTAACTAATGAGGTTGTTGCTGCAGAAGCATTAACTAGATGGAATTACAAATTCCAAAGAATTCTTACTCCAAACTATTTCATTCCTTTATTCGAAAATAACGGATTCATCAATGAATTCGATCTTAATTGCTTTAGAAACGTATGTAAATTCCAAAGAAATTGTTTAGATAAAGGGCTACATCCTGTTCCTATTTCAGTAAATCTATCAATGTGTCAAAAGGATTTCACTGAATATAGAAATTCTATAAATTCAATTAGAAAAGAATATGATTTACCTGCTAATCTATTTGAAATTGAAGTAACTGAATCAATGTTCATTGAAAATAAAAATCAGATCATTGATTTATTACATAATCTTCATAATGATGGATATTCAGTATCTATGGATGACTTTGGTTCAGGATATTCTAATCTAGTATCTTTAGCTAAATTCAATTTTGATACAATTAAAATTGATAAATCATTCCTTGATAATAGTAAGGGTGAAAAAGAAAAAACAATTTTAACATTTGTTACAAATCTAGCAAAAGATTTAAATATCAATGTTTTATGTGAAGGTGTAGAGACTAAAGAATTAGTGAACTTCTTATCTTCTATTGGTTGTACATTAATACAAGGTTATTATTATGACAAGCCTATAATCGCAAATGAATTTGAAGAAAAATATCTAGGTAGTGATAATAATAACTTTAAAAAAATTGAAGGAAAATAATATTTATTTTGCTTAATTTATTATGTATAATACAATCAAAGGAGGAGAGATAGTAAGATGAAAACATTAGGTAACATTATTTGGTTTCTATTTGGTGGCTTAGAATTTGCAATCGCATTCTTTTTATCTGGTATCATTTATTGTATTACAATATTTGGTATTCCAATAGGATTACAAATGTTTAAGCTTGCTGGATTTGTCATTTGGCCATTCGGAAAAGAAGTTAGGGATGTTAGCTGTAACGGATTTAAGGTTTTCTTAAATGTATTATGGTTAATATTCGGTGGTATATTTACAGTATTAACAGTATACTTTGTAGGATTATTATTCTGCATTACTATTATTGGTATACCATTCGGAAAGCAATATTTCAAAATCGGTAAATTCTTATTACAGCCATTAGGCCATGAATTTGTAAAATAGAAAAAAACCTTAGGTTAATTCCTAAGGTTTTTATTTATTATAAATTAAATCCTTTTTTAAAGTCAGCAATAACGCCTTCCACATTAAATCCATAATAGTCAAAAATATACTTTAATGGCATTGAAGAACCAAATTCATCAATTCCCTTAACAACATCAGCATATTTATACCAAGATAATGTTGAACCCATTTCTAATGCGAAAGTCTTAGACTTATCAGGTAATACTGACTTCTTATATTCATCACTTTGTAATTCGAATAAATAGAATGAAGGCATTGAAACTACATTAACATAAATCTTTTCTTCTGCTAG
>JAEELJ010000041.1 GCA_016288855.1 Acholeplasmatales bacterium | reverse complement strand
TAATGAAGACTTAGATTATGCATTAGTTGAAGAAGAAAAGGTTGATGGTCAAGAAGCTGATTTAGAAATCTCTGAGGGTGAAGAAATTGTAACAATAGATGATAATAAAAAGCCTGAAGAAGAGGTGCCTACCGCAACAACATTCTTTAAGAAGCTTAAAAAGGTAAGAGTAACAAAAAAGAGAGTTTGGGGTATGGCAATCCAAGGTGTAAGAAGCTTAATTACAAGCTTATTCATATTTGCCCTTATTGGCTCATTATTATACATAATGGGTGGTACTGGTAAGAGAAGATATGATAACAATGTATTAAGTGGTACTGAATATGAGGTTGCATATGATGCGTATCAAACCTTAGGATCTTATGGTACTCAAGGTATTTATGCAGTCTTAAATTCTATTACTGATAAAGACGATTTCCCTTACTACCTATATTTAGTTGATTTAATTTATAGAACTGATATTGAAGATCAGGATTTAGGAAAAGTTTCTTTCAATATGTCTAAAGAAATGACAGCATATTCTAATTTCACAAGATCAGCTATAGACCTAGCCTTTAAATATAAGGGTGAAGAAATTAGAAAGGTTGTTACAGGACAGGTCACATATAAAATGCCTGATGTAATGATGGATTTATTTAAGGACGAAGGCTTTAGAGCGGAATTTGATGTATTAATTGATGAATTTGAGGGTGGAACATATTTCATTAATATGGGATTATCCTTTGTAACTTCATTCGTTAATCATATGGATGAAACAAAGCTTGAAGAAACAATAGGTAATGATGGATATGAAGCATTAGCTATACTATTTAAGAAGGGTTATTTATCTGACTATATTCCAAATGAGGCAGTAAAGAAGCGTGCTAAGGAATTAAATCCTTCATTAGAATATGAGGATGAAGCATATATTACTCCAAGAAGCCTATTATCTAAAGAAGATACTAAGAGATTAGTAAATGTAATATTAGATTATTTCACACAAGAAAAGGATTCTGATAATACTATTCAAATCTTAAAGTATAGTAAGATGGTTATTAATGAGGTTAAGGAATTATCTATTCTATCAACAGATAGAAAAGAAGAAATGAATCCTGTACTAAAAAGATTATATACATATTTAGAAAATAGATATTTAGAAGAGGCTTTAGTAGAATTAACTCCAAAAGAAAAGATTAATTTTAAGAATATTGATTCATTTATAGCTGATGTAGATTTAGATGAAGTTGATTGGATTAAAGAAATTGATTCTCTTTTAGATGTTGCACAAGCATCAATTGATTTATATATGAATGTATATAAGCCAAATGAAGAATCTATTATTAAGATGATCGCAGAGGCTTTTGATACAACAAGCGTAAATAGAGAAGCTAATATTTTAGCTTTAACTAATATTAGAAATAATTTAGCTTCATCTAAGCTATTAGATAAGGTTTTATCAAGTAACGGAATGTATAAAACAATATGTAATGCTTTAGCTAATTCTATATATTCTGATATTTATGTTCTTGATAATATTAAATATTCAAATACTTATGATACAAATGGTAATATTGTATCCTATGGCGAGCTTTATAAGCTTATTACTGGTATTACAACTATTCTTACAAATCCTAATGAAAAGGAATTACTTAATAAGCTAGAGTCTATGCAAGAGCTTGAGCCTACTGATGTAATTAATTTATTAGGTGAAATTACAACTATTTTAGAAGATGATATTGATACTATCCTAGATAGTGATTTATTAAATTCTGCAATATCTGGTGTTATACTTGCAAATAAAACAATAGATAGCTCTATTGGATTAGTATTATATGTACCAGATGATATATTACAAACTGTTAATGGAAAAAAAGTTAATTTAATTGATAAAAATGAAATTAGCTATGTCTTTGAAACAATTGATTCTTTAATTGATACTGTATCTAAATTTATGGATCAAGATAATACTAATTATAATGATTATGATTACCTAATCTCTAATATTGATATTTCTTCATTAAATGAATCTACAATTCTTAAAGGTACAATCGCAAATGTATTAATATCTAATTTAACCCTAGATGGTATTAGTGACTACATTATATTACCTGACTCATTTAAGGAAGTAAGCTATTGGTTAGATGGTGGTAATGAAATAACTAAGCTTTTAAATGCAATATCTAATACTTCATTAAGCATTAATGTCTTAACTAAAGACTATGAGACTAAGGAAGAGCAAACTGATGCGATTATTAATATGCTAAATGAATTTAGTGAAGAACAAATAGATATTATTTTAGAATCTGATATATTATATTTATCAATTTCTCATATGCTTACAGGTAGCTTAACTAATGGTAGTCTATTAGTTCCTACTGAGATTAAGGTTGATACTGATTATTTAATTAATAATAATAGAATAAGTGCAATAAAGAGAAGTGAAATTAAATCTTTATTTAACGCTGTAATTAAACTTGATATTGATTTTTCTTCAATGGATAATTTAGATGTTTCAAGCTTAATAAATAAGCTTAATGTAGAAGATTCTTCTAATAAAACAAATCTAGATTATGCTTACGAATCATTAATATTAGAAGCAACAATAACTGATACATTAACAAATATTGATAGTATTATTGTTCCTAATTCTATAAGAACTATAGATAAATATACAATTGATAATGTATCATATTATGCAATTAATAAGAGTGAGCTTAATGCTTTAGTTGATGCAGCATTAGCATTAGGAATTGATTTTAATGCACTTAATGATGGATTAAAGATTAAGCTTGATGCTTCATCTATTGATACTGTTTCTAATTCATTAATTATAAGAGCAACATTAACTGATAAGCTTATTAATAATACTTTAGATGGTACAATTATTATTCCTAATAAGGTATTAAATAATAATATTATTAATGAAACTGAATTTAAGAATTTATTAACTGAATTAGTAAATAATAAAACTAAATTCTTTACTGTTGATGATAATAATATGATTTCATTAGATGATATTTCATTTGATGAAAATAGCTTAGATATATCATTATTAAAGGAATTAGTATCTAATTCAATAATCTTTAAAGCAACAATTATTGATAAGCTTGATGATATTTCTGATATTACTATTCCATATAATTACTCAGTAGAAATATCTACAATAAAGACAAATTATGATAATAATATATTTGTTACATCTAATGAAGTAGATAATATGCTTAATGCGATGGAATTAATATTTGGTTCTAACGCAAGCTTAGAATCTATAAGTAATTCAATACCAACATCAATTATTAATAATATATCTATTGATGATGTTGATTCTATTTATAATTCTATAATCTTTAAAGCAACATTATCTAATAAGCTATCTAACCTAGAATCTAGTGATATAGTTGTACCATATGATTCTTATAGCGGATCATATTATATCAATCAAACTGATACTAATATGTTTATTTCATCAACTGAAATTAAGGCTTTAATTAATGTATTAAATGACGAATCATTATCAATTGATTTAGATAATCCTAATTTTGATTCCCTAAATCTTACTAAGGGAGATAATGGTAATATCGTAAAGATTTCTAAATCTAAGATATTAAGAGCATCTATAAATTCTAAACTTAATAGTAGTGATGCGTTAGTAATTCCTTATGAAGCACTAGATGGTAAATTAATTGATAATTCTTTATCTAATACTAATAAATACGTAAGTGAAGAAGCATTAGTAAGCTTACTAAGTGTAATTCTAGATAATAAATATCAATTAGGTTTAGCTAAGAATAATAATGCAGATACACCAATTACCCTAGATGATATATCAATTGATTCTACAGGTGATAGAATTACAGCTTATGTATTATTAGATTTAATTCATTCTAATATCTTACATGCAACAATTATTAATAATTTATATGTTAATAGAGATACATTTGATATAACTATACCTACAAATTATGCCCAAAAGGCAGAAAAGAATGAGCTTATATCTAATTTCAGTGGTAATATTTGGGTTACTACAAATGAAGCATCTAAACTATTAAATGGCTTAGGCGAAATAATAGGATTTGATGTTAAGGTTTCATCTATTAATAGTGATATTAATAATATTGCAAAGCCATTAAATGATACATCAGTATCAAATCCTAATAGAACTAAGATTTTGGTTGCTTGTGATTCTAAGGTTTTAAAAGCAACATTATCATATAAGGTTTATAACCTAGACACATTAAAGGTTCCATATGATTCACTTGATGGTCAATTCACATATAGTACCTTAAATGGTGATAAGAACTGTAATTATATTGATATTGATGATTTAGTTGATTTAATTAATGTATTAAATGATAAGACATTAAATCTAGATTTAAATAATGTCAATTTATCAAGCCTACATATTGAAACAGGAGTTAATCCTAATACAGAATCTAATGTAGAGGTTATTTCTACTTCTAAGATTCTACGTTCTACAATTTATAATCATTTAGTTAATAGTAATGATGATTTATTAATACCTAATAGTGTATTAAGTGGTAGCTATGAGTCATTAAATGATAATGGTTATATTTGTTATCAAGAAATGGTTAGATTATTATCTAATATTGCAAATTATAGAGTAGAGCTTGGTACATCATCAACATCAACAGGTGCAATTAATGTATCTAGTATTGATGTTAATGTATTGAATTTATCAGTAGATTCATTACAAGGTATGTTATCAAGTGATATTATGCATGCAACTGCAATATCTAAGATGGATCAAATAGAAGGTATTTTATTACCATATGATTTAAGTTTAGAGATTGCAACTGTAAAAACTAATTATTTAGGAACTACATGGTATACTAATTCTGAAATTGAAAAGCTTATTACTGCAATTAAGCAGATTGGTATTACTAAGGTAAAGGATGCAGGTAATATAGTTGCTAAGAATGCGATTGATAATTTAAGTGCTCAAAAGATTAATATATTATATGAATCTAGAATAATGGTATTAACATTATCTGATAAGATTATTAATCTAAAGAAAGCTAATAATACAAGCTTATTACATATCCCAAGTGAAGCAGTTGAAAGTGTGATTTTAATTGACCAATATAATTATGCCAATACAATTACAAAGTTTGAAATGAAGGCATTAGTTAAGGGAATTCAAGGATTAGAGCTTGATATTAGTAATGATAATTTTGCTAATTCAATTACTATTAATAGTCAAAAGATTACTTTAATTAGTGTATCTTATATCATTTCTGCAACTGCATCTGATGTATTAATTGCTAATAATGATATTTATATTCCTGAATCTGCATTTGATTCTTCAAATAATATGATTAAGAAAGAAGAATTATATAAATTCTTAACTGCAATTAATACTGGTATGGGTATTACTTCAACTGATATTAATGCAACACAAATTACGCCAAATGCGATTTTAGATGCTGATTCTTTAGTTGATTCAATAATCATGCGTGCAACAATTACAGCATTATGTAGTTCTGATGAGGCTAATATTTATGTTGATACAGATAATATAGAAGTATTATTAAGAAAGTCTAAGACTATTATTGATAATAATCAAACTGTATATATTAATGTATTAAGCAGTAATGAAATTAAAGCGTTACTTGATATTATTGGTAATTCAACATCATTTGAATTAGATATTACATTATCTGAAATATTAGCTTTAAGTGATAGTGATATAGAAATATATATGTCATCTATTATATTTAGAATTAAAGTATCTAAGCTACTTATTGATAATGGATATAAGAATATGCTTGTAGCTCAATCTAGTATTTCAATTACAGTTGGTGGTAGTGTAGAGACTTATAATTTAGTTTTAACATCAACACCTAATGTATATAAGTTTATATCTCCAACAAATGTAATATGCTATGACATAATGAGTGTAGGTCAAACTACAACATCAGTAGAGATATTAACAGTAAGAGATATCTTAGCATATAAGACTTATATTTCATCTATTATGTAGCATTAAAGAGTGATTCATTTGAATCACTCTTTTCTTTACAATTTTTTAATAGTAAAATAATGCTGTATTAATGTAATGGGGTGTATTATGAGATATTTTATAATTAGGCATAAGCTTTCTATATCAGTTATTATATTTACAATATTATTTTATTTAACATTTCTTTATATGGATTTAGCTCAAGTTATGTTTTATTCATGTAAGGAAGGTAATATGTTTTTAGGTATTATATCTAGAATATGGATTTTTATTGTTATAGATATGATATCTTTAGTTATAACAATTATATTTTTAATTAAATATTTAAAAGAAGAAATATCTTATAAAAAGTGGATAATAATGCCTATAGTTATATTATTTGAATTTTTATACACATTTATAGTATCAATGTATGGAATGGTTCCTGGCTTTACATTTTATCCTAAGACATTTGATGATAGTATATTAGAAATAAATAATATGAGACTAGTTGAGGTTAATGTTGGTAAGGATAAATATTTATCACCATATTATGATAATGGATCAAGTAAGGTTACAATATTCTTTTTAGGTAATGGTATGCCATCAAGCATGTTATTAAATAGATTTTATGAATCTGAATTAGAAGCATCAGAAAGAAATCTTTTAGTAATGGATTATCCTATGTTTTCATTAAATGAAGGTAAGCTAAATGAGAAAACTATTTATAAAGAAGTAGATCAATATATGGATTTTTTAACTAAAGAAGAAGGTTATAACTATTCTGATATTAGAGTATGTGGATATTCTATTGGTACAGGTGTTGCGTGCTATTGTGCAGAAAAGTATGATGTTTCTGAATTAGTATTGTTTGCGCCATACCATAAATTCCAAGCTGCAATGAATAAAGTTATTAATGTTTTTAATGGGCCATTAGAATTAGCTGTTAGATTTAAATTTAATTCTATATCAAGAGCATCTAATATATTATGCCCTGTAACAATTATTTATTCTCTTGCTGATTCATCTATTCCATATACATCAACTGAATTATTAATTAATGAATTTAAAAATAAGACAGTATATAAGCTAGAAAAAGAAAACCATATTGAGGTTTTAAACCATAGCCGTATGGTTTTATATTGCCTTCATTAATGTAAATGAAGTTTTTATAGAAGAGATATCTTTGATATACGATGTAAAGCTTTTTGTATTATATACTTTCAGCTTTATTCATTGTAATATGTGTTTTATTATGTTAAAATTCATACGTATTTAAGGAGGCAATATGGCAAAGGAATTAGATAGAGTTTTAGAAATAGAACGTACAATAATTAAAAATTATAGACCTAAGCTTTGGGCTCCTTTTATTAAAGCAATAAAGGAATTTGAGCTTTTAGCACCAAATGATCATATTTGTGTATGTATTAGTGGTGGTAAGGATTCAATGCTTTTAGCTAAGCTATTCCAGGAATTAAAAAGACATTCTGATTTTGAATTTGAGGTATCATATTTAGTTATGAATCCTGGATATAATGAAGTAAATCTTAATATGATTAAAAAGAATTTAGATATATTAAAAATAGATGCTAAAATCATAGAAACTAATATATTTGAAATCGCAAATAACACAATTAAAAATCCATGCTACCTATGTGCTAGAATGAGACGCGGAGCCTTATACCGTCTTGCAAAAGACATGGGATGTAATAAAATTGCATTAGGTCATCATTTTGATGATGTAATTGAAACAACTATAATGGGATTACTAAATAATGGTGAATACCAAACAATGCTTCCTAAATTACATTCTGATAATTATTTAGGTATGGAATTAATAAGACCAATGTATTTTATAAGAGAAAAGGATATAATCACTTGGTCTAAGAAAAATAATTTAGAATTTATTCAATGTGCTTGTAGATTCACTGAGGATTATAAGAATTCAATTGATCATATAGGTGCATCAAAGCGTGCACAAACTAAAGCCTTAATTAAGTCTTTAGAATATGATAATCCTGCAGTTCCTAAAAATATTTATAAGGGATTAATTAATATAAACCTAGATAAGGTTTTAGGCTATAAATCTAGGGGTATTGAACATTCATTTTTAGAACATTATAGCGATATAAAAGATGATAGTAAGTAAGAATGCTTTCTAAGCATTCTTATTTTAATTTGCTAAAAAATAAAACTAAATATATAATTGTTTTATAAGGAAGTGTTTTTATGGACGATATTTTTGAATTATCAAATGGCTTTTCCTTTAAACTAGGGGAGTATAAGGAAATAAGAAATGAAATATTAATTGATACATATGGTTCTAAATCAAAGGGATTTATGCTAGGGGCAGTATCATTAATATATCAACAGCTAAAAAGCTTAGGATTAAAATTAAATACATATTTAGAAAATTATAATTCATTTAACAATAATATTGAATTTACATCAGTAACATTTGGTATATATTTAAGTGAGGTAGAAGATTTAACTAAATTAATATACGCAATAGGACGTATATTATTACCATATGGTATTAAATGTATTGCCTTAGAACAGGATGGCTTTAAATTAATTGATTTAAGAACTAAAGAGGCAGAAGAAGGAGAAATATCAGATTCTTATAAAGAAATTAAAATAAAGTCATTATCAAGCCTAAATAAGGATTTTATGTCATCATACATAGAAGCTTGTGTTAAAAATATTGAAAAGAGTGAAGGCATGATCAATATTGATGCAAATGACTTAAGAAGTGTTATATCTAATTCTAACATTGTATATTTTTATAATGGTTATTATATTAATAAAGAATTTATGCCAAATAAATTATCAATGGGACCTGCAAGTAAGGCTATATTATCTATTACAGCACCAAATACATTCCCTGTTACAATGGCAGAAGATATAATTAAGCTATTAAATAAAATAAATGGAGAAGATATTTCAGTTATAGTAGGATATAAGGAGAATAATAAATTACCTTATCCAGAAATTACATTTATTGCAACTAAAGAAAAATAAATAAAGAGAGCCATAGATTGTTTTAAAACCTATGGCTCTTTATTTATTTGTCTAGGAGAACAAATAATTTATAAGCTAAATAAAATTAAAATAGAGAAGGACTACAAGCCTGTCTCACGACAATCTGTGTAGTCCTTTCATTTATTATATAATAGGAGTTCGAAAATAAATGAAAATGAAATAATTTTTGGCTACATCGTTAAAATCGCTGCCTTTTAATTATTTTTTTCTTTAGCGATATCAGAAGACCTTTCAGTCTAATGATTTTCCATTTAAAACTAGATAAATGGTTTTGACCCTTACTATCGAGTCATACGTTATTACTGTTTAATCCTTCTTTAAAATAACGCAAGAGATTTAAAGTACGTTAGTTAAAGAAGGGCTAACGGAAATGAATTTATTCTTCATAATTAATCCTTCCTTTCTTTTCTATTATGTTTATATATACGTCTTATCTCTACTTGCATTATAACATGTTATTTTTATTATGCAAACTAAATTTAGACTATTTTTGCTATTTCGAACAAACGATTATTTAGTGTAAATCTTTGATATATTAGGCTATTTTTATATTTTCCCATAATTTATTTAAGTTCATATTAGATAAAGTTCATATATTATTAATTGAAATTTATTAGTAAAAATAGAAAGGATTTTATATGTCTTCAATATTAAGAATTGCTAATTTATGTAAAACATATAATATTACTGAGACTATTAAAGAGGAAGTATTAAAAGGAGTTAACCTAGAGCTTAACGAAGGCGAAATGGTTGCGATAGTAGGAGAATCTGGATGTGGTAAATCAACACTCCTAAATATATTAGGTGGTCTTGATACAGAATATACAGGCTCTATTGTTATAAAGGGTAATTTCATAAGAGATTATACTGAGCATGAAATGGATGATTATAGAAAGAAAAGAATTGGAATGGTATTCCAATCCTATAATCTAATATCTCATATGACAATAAAAGAAAACATAATGCTTGCGATGCAAATGAGTGATGTTGATAAAGAAACTCAAATTAAAAGAGCAGAAGATTTATTAACATTAGTTGGTCTTTTTGAATATAAGGATAAATATCCTAATCAATTATCTGGTGGACAATGCCAAAGAGCCTCAATCGCAAGAGCTTTAGCAAATAATCCATCAATTATTCTTGCAGATGAACCAACTGGTGCCTTAGATAAGGATTCAACTAATGATGTTATTAATATATTAAAGAAAATATCAGAAATGGGTAAGCTTGTTGTAATAGTAACCCATTCTTCATCTGTTGCAGAATCTTGTAGTAGAGTTATTAGAATGGAAGATGGTGTTATTGCATCTGATGAATTAAAAGAAAAGCCTAAGAAGAATAAGTATGAAAAATATAAGGAAATAAAGCCAAAGAGTATAAATAAGAAAAGCTTATTTAGAATGGCTTTTGATAATACATTATCTAATAAAGGAAGAAATATATTAGTATCTATTGGTATTTCAATAGGTATCGCAGCATTAATAATAATACTTGCAATATCAAGTGGTATTACATCCTATGTTAATCAATACTTTGGTCAGGATGAGGCAAATGAAATATTAACATTAACTACAGATTCTACAATATCTAAATCAAATATAGATTCTATAAAGGAAATAGATGGTGTATCTAATGTATTATCATCCTTTAGATTAAAATCAGCAACTTATGTTGTTACAACTGATGAGGATGAAGCCTCTCATACAATTACATATACATATTCTACATCAGTAAAAAATGTACCTGATGTGCTATATGGAAGGATCCCCGCAACAGATTCTATTGGCGAAGTAATGGTTGATCTTAATATGGCAATGGCTATGGCAGGGGATAGTGAATCAATACTTGAATGTATTAATAAGACTATTGATATAACATATAGCAGTAGTACATATACTATGACTATTGTTGGTGTTTTTGATGATTCTGATACATCTATATCAACAGCTTATTTTTCAGAAGAAGCATTAAATTTATTCTATTCTAAAGCATATACATCATATAATGCTGAATCTAAGTATTCTTATAATATATGCTATGTAAAGGTATCTAATATAACATATTTGGAATCTGTATCATCTAAAATTAAAGAAATATCATCATCAATTACAGTATCACAAGCATCTAATAATTCATCTACAATCTTAGATTATATTGAACTTGCAACAAAGGTATTAACTGGTATATCAATGCTTGCGTTAGCAGTAGCATCAATAATGATTATTATTGTTCAATATGTATCTATTGTTGAAAGAACAAAAGAGATTGGTATTCTAAGAAGTATAGGCGCAAGAAGAGGTGATATTTCAAACCTATTCATGTATGAATCTATGATATTAGGTATATTTGGTGGAGCATTAGCATTCTTTGCATCATATGTAATAGCTGGCATTACTAATTTAATATGCTATTTAGCAACTGGATGTATATTTATATCATTTAACCCAATATGGTATTTAATTGGATTAGCTGTATCTATATTAGTTTCTATCTTAGCAGGTATTGCACCAGCAAGGAAAGCATCTAACCTAGATCCAATTGAATGCCTAAGGAGTGAATAATGTCTAGAGTATTATCTCGTTCTCAAAAGAAAAAGAAAAGAAGCCAGCAAAAGAACAAGAAAATTAAAAGGATGGAGCAACAGGATATTAAAGGAATATCTAGAGTAAAGATTAAAGGTGCAATGGATCCTAAGGTATTTGTTATCCTTAAGGTTATAAGTGGTATATTAATATCATTCTTTTATATATTCTTTTCTCCACTATTATTACTAGCAATAGTATTTAATGTATTTATGATTTTATTTGCTTCTAAGACAGAGAAGAAAATAAATCATACATTTATAAAGTCTAACCATTTAAAAATTTTAAAGCTTGATTCTATTATCTCAATTATTGTCATACTAATAACTATAGCTGGAGTTATTATTAGCTCTAATAGTAAAAGACATATTAATTCATCTGATTTAGGTGAAAAGATTATTGAGGTAGTTAGAAATGCATCTTCATGTCTTACAGGTAATAGAAGGATGTTTGGTGGTATGTCAATGCATTTTGGTACAAAGGACTTTGATCCTTCTATGATGCCTAATCAAATGAAAGAACCACCAAAGATGTCAGATATGGACTTATCACATATCCCTGTTGAGGTAATATTATCTAAAATGATTTCTACATTTAATACAGTATTGATATTCTTAATCCCTATTGCGGATGGATTTACAGTATATATGTTTGTAAGAAAAAAGAAGAAGTTTGATAAGGATATGAATGAAGTTATTGAAGTAAAAAGAACATTATCTGATAGTGAATTTGAAGAATTATTTATGTATGGATATGAAGAAATAGAAAGCTAATTTCAAATGATAGGAAGTGGTTAAAAATACTTATTTTGAGGTGAATTGAATTCACCTCATTTTTTAAGTATGTCGGGCATGCTATATGTCTAGGGTGAAAGTCCCAAGAGAGGTAGTTGTCGCCAACTCGATAGCAACTTGCAAAGCGTAAACCAGTAATGGAGCGTGAAAAGAAGCAATAGCGAAATCGTGGTCCTATG
>JAEELJ010000040.1 GCA_016288855.1 Acholeplasmatales bacterium | reverse complement strand
TGATATTAAATCAGGTATGGAATTTGATGGTATCGTTAGAAGAATTCAATCTTTTGGTGCATTCGTTGATTTAGGTGTTAAGCACGATGGCTTAATTCATATATCTAGAATGAGTAGGGAAAAGGTATATGATCCAAATGAGATTTTAAAGGTTGGAGATATGGTTCATGTTTATGTTATTGGTGTTGATTATGACAATTATAAGCTTGAATTAAGCCTATTACCACTTAATACTGATTCTTTAGTTGACTAATTAAATGTAAATAAAAAAATTGCTAGTAAATATGTAGGCTCTATAAAAATCTAGGGGGACAGGGGGATAAACTCCTTTAAAAAGTTAGGGGGATACCTCTTTAAAAAACTAGGGGGATAGAGTTAAAATTAATAAAATTGGCATTAGAGAAATCTAATGCCTTTTTTGTCCGATAGTATTATTTTATTGGTTCATTTTTATTTAAAGAAAACATAACTCTATTTCTAAATCTATTAAAGTCTTTATATCCGTATCCATCACTAATTATTCTTTTAATTCTTCCATTAAGAGATTCCATAGGACCATTTGATAATCTTTTACCATCTATTCTTATAAACGAATTAACAATATAAATCTTCCATCTTTTTAATAAATCTCCAAATTCTCTAAATTCCTGATATGTAGATGCTTTAAATCTATCAATAAAATCTTCGAGTTTATAAGTTGATTCTTGTGAATATTCTTCAACTAGATTGAATTCCATGTATTCACTTTTAAGCTGATATGCCTTTTTCAACTCTTCATCAATCGATAATAATTCATGTAATACGGCAAATTTATCAACTAAATATCCATAATGGGATTTAGGCTTTCTCACATATTTTATATTATCAAAATTGCTCGTAAGATAATAATGAAATGTTTTTAAAAGCCAGTAATTATCTTTTCTATTTGAACTTTTATATTCGATAAATTTCTTTTGGATTTTTAATCTTATTTTATCCATTGCTTTATTTAGATGCTCAATCACGTGAAAGGAATCAACACATATTGTTGCGTTTGGAAGATATTCTTCAGCGACATTTAAATATGTTTGCCACATATCGATATTTATATGTGTTACTTTTAAACGTTCTTTTAATGGGATATGTAAGAAGTAATTTTCTAATACATTTTTCCTTCTTGCATCTAATACATCTATTATGAGATTTTTAAAAGGATCATATATTAAAAATGAATATTTAGTTTTGGTTAGTTTCTTGGCATATATCTCATCGAAACAAATAACTTTATTTAATATATGTCTATCAAGTTTTACATGCTCATCAAATTTACTTTGAACTGTAGGAATTGATGTGAATCTCTCTTTTGATACATCAGAAAATGTTTTTCTTGGGTTACGTAATGAATTTATAATTTCTGCAATTGCTAAATTACTAATTCCATCACCTATAGGATTGAATTCCATAAATGTGTGATTACATTCTTTGCATTTGAATTTCTTTTGGTGAAAAATAATAGTTATCTTTTTATTTGGAATTATACAATGATTAATTAGTTTTTTTCTTGTTTCTTTTATTACAGTATTAGTAGAAGAACAAAATACACATTTAGCTATATGCCTGTTTAAATATAAATTTATTATTAATTCATTTGCTTCAACATTAAAGAAAGAAGTTGTTTTGTTTCTATCTACATCTAATGTATGTAATTGTGTAAATTTTAATATATCTATGCTATCATTATACATGAGACCTCCTTCGTTATTATTCGGACAATATAATGATAGCACGAGGTCTTTTTTCTATACTATAAAAATTTAGGGGGATGACTAATATGCTTCATCCCCCTAAATTTTTAAAGCTAATAGTTATCCCCCTAATTATTTAAATATCTGTTTTTTTATTTGGCTAAATAGTGTATAATTAGGACATGGTAGCAATACATTGTTTGCATATGCTGGTCTAGTCCAATAACAATAATTATTTACAAAAATACAAAAATTACCTAGTAATAATTATTGCTTAAACTAGCTTTTAAAAGCATTAATGTTTCTATGAATTGGTCTAGCCTATAATAACTACAGTTGCTATAATTATAAATTCACTGCTTATTTTTAAGCCAAAATTTGCCTAAAATGATATGTTTGCGTTAATGGGCGAGAAAACTCACCTTTTTATGCTTATAAATAGGCCCATTAATTTAATATATGAAAAATATCAAAAAATGGCTTAGTTTCTAGGAATTTTAATAATCTTTCTGGTGAAAAGTAAATAAGAGGGGTATTATTTAAAAGAAACAGAATAAGAACAATCAATCACACTCAACAAACAGTATCAGAATGCTATGATTATACAACTAAATATGATGACGTAGATTTGAAAAAAGAATTTATAGATAAATATAGAAATGAATATAAGACAATATATAGCTTAAGAGATTCAGAAATAATAAAAGTTCTATTTCCACAATACTCCCATTCACTATACTATATATTGCTATTCTCATATCTACCCCAACATTACTTTCCATATTTATATATAAATATATCAGATAGAAGAAAAGACATTAAAGACTATAAAATAACAGGATCCTTATTTCATATGCTTAAAATGACTTTGCTACAGTTAATGAAATTAATGAAGCAAACACTATCACTAGATTCAAAAGGTAATGTCATCACAAAGACTACATATATATTTGAAATTATATATGAGCTTCTTTATAACGCCTTGATTCATAGAGACTATACTCTAAACTATCAAGGAGAACCTATAAATATATATTTATATAATAATAGGATAACCATAACCAATCCAGGTTACTACATATCAGATAATCCCAATTATCTATACTCAAAATTTAAATATTCAAGGAATCAGTCCATAAAAATAGTAATGGACCTACTTTCAGCATCTAAAAAACATGGATTCAAACATATCAGAAGAATCTCTAAAGTATACAATACTAAAGAACCCATATTATATAATAATGATGGAACATTCGTATCCACTATTTTTAGCATGCAACAAGAATCCATCTACAAAGAACCATATACTATAGATGCTATAGCAACCTACTGTATGGAACCCAAAACTAAACTGGAAATCTATAACCATTTTTTTGATGCTGCAAAAAAAGATTATGGATATTTTTATGCTAAGTACATAGAACCATTACTCGATAATGGAATGTTAGAATTTACAATCCCTGAAAAACCAAAATCAAAATTTCAAAAACTAAAAACATCTGAAAAAGCAATCGAAATGTTATTTGAGCATTAACTCCAACTATGACAACACCATAGAAGAAGCTAATGCTTTTTTTGTTGCACCCAAAACCAACATTCCAAGTCGGCACTCACTATAGTATTGGTACTGAAGTTGAAGTAGCACCAACCAAGGACCAGCCGGCAGATTTATCTGCACCAGCTTTATAAACTAAATGCCAAATCCATCCAAAGTGATGGATTTTTTTGTATGTTCACCATGAACACATCTAAATAATAAAAAATGATTACTTCAATAAAAGTAATCTCAACTGATTAAAAATTAGGGCAAAAAACGGATGTTCGTGTGGATGGTCTAGAAAAATGCTTATATAACCAGTAAATAAGGCATATTTAAATTAAATATAAAAATATCAAAAAAATGGCTTAAAATCTAGGAAAATTTAATTTAAAGTTGGGCAAAAAAGCTTAAGAGGGACCAAGTTTCACACAAACAGACTTTTTATAAAAAACATATTGATGATTTAAAACTAATCCCTTTATTTAAGATGTTGTTTAATTTAACTGACACTAAAGATGAAGATTTAGAATTTGATAATGATAAAGAAATGCTCAAAATAATAATGGAACATTTAGCAAGAGAACTTTAGTCAATATTCTCCTTGTCCTACATTTGTCTACAATTATAAATTATAATGTAGGTGTATTAAGAATGAATTTGCAACGGAATTCATTTGATACCCTCCCTATTATTAAAACCATGGTTAATTCCATGGCTTTTAATTTTATTGTAATAT
>JAEELJ010000039.1 GCA_016288855.1 Acholeplasmatales bacterium | reverse complement strand
CTCCAAAAGGAATTGAGAATTTTACTAGATTGCTTGTTCTAGAAATAACCTTTAAAACTTTACAAGAAGTTCTAAAATATCCATTTTCAGTTTCAACTTCATATTCTTGATTTGGAATAATTTTGTATGGATTTTCATCCCCATCGAATGGAATTTCTTCCGCTTTTTCTATCACTGGCTTATTATCAACTCGAGTTTCGATTTCATCTTTACTCATAGTAGTTGCAGTAACTGAATAGTAAGTTACGCCTGGATGAGTATAGTTATCGAACTCTTGAATTAACCAAGCTCTGTCCGCAATCATTACTTTATCATTATAATCAAATGGTTTTCCCGCGGTAACCAATAGTGGTTTTGCTAATGATTTTATAAATGTATCTCGTCTTAGACTTACATCAACATAATCATCTTTCTTAAAATACCACCAAGTTCCGTCTGCTTCTATATTACATAAAAGGGCGTGATATTTTCTAAACTTTACATCTTTAATAATAACTATTTCTTCATCTACTAAAAAATGTAAACCTTTAACACTCCAACAAGAGCCAATTTGAATTGGTTCTATATATGGAGTATAAATATACCCCTCGTCATTTTCTTGTTTATTATATACGTAAGCAAGTTGAGTTATAGTATCATCTGCATCATTAATCATAGTTACAGATGCATATCCTAATGCGATAAAATCTGCATTAACATTCTTTTCTGAATTGTTTATCAACTGATTACGTTGTTTAAATCTCTCAAATGCATTAGCCATTAATATCACCTACCGCTGGACGCTTTGATGTATTAACTCTACTATAATGCTCTTCTAGTTCTCTTGCGTCCGCACGATAAGTGCTATATTGTTTAATCCACTTATCTATTGCATTAGCTTTAGAGAAAGTTTTTATATTTGAGTCAGTATAAATGTCTTCATAATTATTGGAATTAGACATTAATCTATCACACCAATATACTTTCATTCATGCGATGATAATCGATACCTCAGCATCTCCAACATCATCTGAGTTGAAATATGCGTGAGGTACTCCATCTTGATCATCATCAGTAACTTCTACGGTATCACCGTTGTCGTCAGTTTTCGCATAATAAGTGGTGTAGTCTAATGAGGTATGAGGAAATTTAAAAGCGGCAATTGCACGACAAGCTAAATGATAGCATTCTTCATCTAGCATATCTTTTGTAATTACGCCATAATATGAACCTCTTATTGTATCCCTAAAAGCGGGATATAAACAATCATCTCATTTTTGCATACATTACACCTCTTTCTTATTTTAATTTTTAATCTTCATTAATAGTGAATGACACTTGTAATGTTTGTTCAAGCATAACCTTTATACCAGTAGTAAGGTTAGCTAAATTAGCTCTTGCTACATCCATAACTCTGTCCTTACCAAACTCTTTAATTGCGGACTCAATTGAGGCTCTGTTACCCTTTTGTAGGCGGGTAAGAATAGTTTCATTTGTTTTTTCATCTGCGGGTACAAAGTCTAATTCTTCTGCAAAATAAAGGCTGGCTTCTCTTGCTGCTGTTAATAACGCATCGGTATTGTCGAATGTAAAATACCCTTTCTTAAATAGTCTATAGACATCAGGATTAGTAAAAACGCCTAAAGCTAAACTAATTGGCATAACGATTGCCTTGTTCAAATTTGTTGCACCTAACTTAATTAATCTTACATTAGAAGGATTATCATAAGGTGATAAATTGAAGATAATTAAATTTGGTGTTGTGTTAATCATTTTAATTGTTTTATTAAATACTTCGGACATATTCAAGTCCCCTTTCTGATAATTTATTTTGGATTGTTTTATTAAACGAATAATCGGAAGAGTGGGGTTACCACTCTTCTTCATTTCTAATTAGTTTTGGATGAATTCAGAATCCTCTAAACCATCGATTGCAGCATCAGATACTTCGATAACTGCATAGTTGTTAGCCATTGCAAGACCAACACCTAACATTCTGTTGATTTCCCACTTCTCGCCACCAACAGCGTTGTTGTTCTTTTGAATTAAAGTATCGCCCTTGAAAGCAACCTTAACTGGCTTAACGCCTGTAGCTAATAAGAATACCTTATTAACGTCATAGAACCACTTAGTATTAGTGTTATCAATTAAGTAGTTAGGTAATTCAATTACTTGAGCACCCTTATACATAGTAACGTGACCAATACGTCTAATATCTTCATTATCCTCGCGAGTAGGATATTGGATTACTACACCACCAGTAGTTGTTGAAGCAACTGGGTTGTATAAACCAGAAATTGCTTGGTATGAACCAATAATTGTAGGTTGACCATAAGCCTTAACATATGGCATAACTACATCGATAGCGTCACCTAATGTAGCCTTAGTAGCAACAACCTTACCACCACCAGCTTCACCAATTCTTGCGTATCCTGCAGCTGGAGTACCAGATGCTAATTCTTCGAAGATTTCCTTGTAGATTTCTTCTTGGAATCCTTCTACAATTGTAGCAAACATTTCAGCTAAAGTAATCTTACCAGCAAGTAATTCCTCTAATGAAATGAATACTGATGCAGTTTCAACGTAAGTAGGTAAAGTGAATGTAGCAGATGTTAATCTAGCTGCACGGTAGATACCTTCTCTTGAACCCTTACTAATAACTAACTTAGCACGGTTCTTACCTAACTTGTTAAGTTCGAATACAACTTCCTCGTCTCTTGCGAAAGTCTTAACTTCAGCAAATTGACCTAATACATCCTTAATCTTTGCAGGAACGATTTCGTCAACAGCTTCCTCAATTAATGCAAATGCTAAACCTTCTACTGCTCTAATATCTCTAACAGATGCGTTTTCAGGTAAACCTAAAGTCTCGCAAATCTTCTTTACTGCTGCTTCATTTACGTCTAAAGCTGAGAAAGTTGTGTCGCCAAATACTACAGGTTGATTTTGGCAAGCGCCTTTAATTAATGTTAATAATTCTCTTTCCATTCTTTCTCACCTCTTACTTTAAGAATACATAAGTATATGATGGTTGACCATCAGCAAACTTATTACTATCTAAGAAATCATCGAAACAATATTGAGCATGGTCAGTAGCAGTAGAGTTACCATTAATATAGTTTCTAGTAATGCATGCGATACGACCAGCAGTAATAGCAGCAGCCATTTGATCGCTATTTGGAGCATAAGTAGTAGTGAATTCATCACCAGGGATTAATTGTACTAAACGAGCAGGATCGTGAGTGATTTCTGCGGCATAGTACTTGAAGTTGTTACCAAATGGAACAATCTCTTCAGTATAAGTTACAAATAATGGAGCTGTAGCGTCAGCATTAGTTGCATAATCAATATAACCATCAGCAGTTAATTGAGCTAATTGACCATTTTCAACGAAATAATAACCATCAATTGTAGTATTAATTAACTTGTTAGCAGCTGCAACAGCTGTCTTATTCTTTAATGTACCATCAGCGTTATAAACACCCTTTGGTTCAACTTGTGCTACAACGAAGCCAGGTTGTAAACCTTTTAAGTTATTAGGTTCAATAATGTTGAATTTTGGTAATAAATCAAAAATATTCATTCTTATAACCTCATATATCTTTCTATTTATTTAGGACTTTGGCAATGATGTGTCCTAGATCATCAGTTTTGTCTTGAGTTGAATCGCTATTTACCATTGGGTTACAGAAACCTCTAATGATAGTATTTTGAGAATTTTTATAAATCTTTAACAATTCAACAGTTAAGTCAGCAAATTCATAGTCATCAACCTTAGATACGAATTCTGCGAACTGATCGTCGCTTAATGCGCTCTTATATTCATTGATTAACTCTATCTTTTGCTTTCTTTGATTGTTTTTAAGTTCTTCTTGTTCACTATTAGTAAATGTGGAAGTACTTGGTTCTTCTTTTGTTTGACTTTCATTTCCATTTACACTATAAGCAGACGAACTTTCTTGAATTTGCGAATTAGGTGCTTGCTCTTGATTTGTGTCTGCAGGCTCTGGGTCTGCATTACTTACCTCTTCTGATTGAACTTGAGCTTGAGCTGGGTCGCCAATAGGTTGCTCAGGAGTAGTTTCTGTTTGAGCTGGTACTTCAGGTTCAGTCTCTGGTTGTCCTTCCGCAGGAGTACCAAATTCTTCACTTGTAGTAGGCTCTGCAGGCTCTTCTGTGCTACTTGCGCCTTCTGGATTCACACTAGTTGGGTCTTCAAAAGTTTGGCTAGGCTCACTTGCTGGTTCAACAGGAACGTAAGTAGGTCTAACTTCAACAACGTCACCTAAAGTGACTTCACCATTTTCTGTGCAAGCATACTTAATATCTAAGTATTTCTTACCACCCATATAGTAGTACATAACAACAACCGCATGGTCATTAAATGCATCTAATAAGATAGGATAGCCGTCATTACCATATTCTTGCATAATGGCTGATGAAACTTTTTCACTTATGTCACCCCAAGAAAGCTCCATAAAATCAGAATTCTTTTCTCCGCCTTCCTTTTCTACATTATTATCAATGTCTACAGTAGAGTTTTCGCAATATTCTCTTAATGTTTTCATTTTTTCTTCAAAATCAGAAGTACTAAAGAAACCAGAACCAGTGAACGCAGGTCTTTGGTCATCGCCTAATACACTAACACCAATGATTTCTCCTTCAGTAAACTCCATATTTTTGAAGTGTTTCTTTTCGTCATAGTTAATTTTGTACTTTACAGTACTAGGATTTAGTTCTAAAGATTGACTATGACCAACAATCTTTTTAGCTATCTCGCCAACCTCTCCAGGACGTTCAGTATATAATACAACATCACAAACAGCCCATGTATTACCGTCGTCCATTACTTTAAATTCTGGCTCACATTTAGGGTCAACGATACCATAGATTGCTTGCTCAGCTGCGTGACCAATGAAATCACCTTTCTCTCGGTCATAATATCCAACAACTGGAGCATATGCTGCTGTAGGCAGAAGTGCCTTAGAAAATTCATCACTAAACAATCTCTTGTCAGCAGTTTCGCCCTTATAGAAAATGTTTAATTTACCACGACTGAAGCGTGTATCATTTTCGTCAGTTACGAAATCAGACATTGTGGCAGGTAAGCTAAAGTTTAATTCTTTCTTCTTCATTGTTTACCTCTAGTTCTACTGTTCTTGATTACTATTCCTTAGTTTGCTTTTTACCATCTGATGGCTCAATCCCAGAGGTTTTATCGGCCTTGTCGGAATTCTTATCGCTTGATGACTTATCATCGCCGCTATTATCACTTTCCTCATCTCCGCTCTGAGTATATGATGTTTGCATTGGTTTTAAATCATTAAGTTGTAAGTAGTCTTCAAGAATAAGTTGATCTTGAATATTTTTTTGTTTAGTTCCTGAT
>JAEELJ010000038.1 GCA_016288855.1 Acholeplasmatales bacterium | reverse complement strand
TAACACATATCCAACCTTACCAGTATATAACCATAAATTGAAATGAATAATTGTATATAAACCTATGCAGAACATAAATGCACCTAGGAATTTGCAAATAAATTCTCCATTATTACATAATACAAATGTAGTTGCACCTAAAGTGATGCAAAATCCTGAAAGGATTGATGACAAAAATACCATTAAATACTTCTTCATATTTTAACCTCAAAAACATTTTTATTGTACACTTATGTATATTATTTGTAAAGAATAAACAGCAATAAATGAATAAAAAAACTCTAGTTTAGACAAACTAGAGTATTTGGTATTACATATTCTTAAATAGTGGTACAGAAATTAATAAATCACTAGATTGCTTAACCTCTAAAACAACATAAGCATCATTCTTTTCAGCTAATCTCTTGAATTTAGCAACATCTAATGTACCTTCACCTAATGCAAGATGGCATTTCTTTCTATCTTTTGCATCATGAATATGGAATTCTTTGAATGGTAATTCATCATGCTGTATAAAATTCCATACTATATCATATGATAGGTGGTCATGACCAATGTCATAACAGAATTTAAAATTATTCTTTAATAAATCAGAATATGTCTTTGTAGTATATTGTGGAATATTATCTGTATTTTCAATAACCATATTAATATTATGCTTATTACAAATTTCTTCTGCTTTTTTGAAATTTGTAACTAATCTTTCAATATACTCATCATATTCTTTTTCATAAATATAATTCTTTACGCCTGAAATTGTAACAACAGGGCCTGGGATTAAATGCATATTAATTTGCTTAATATAGCCTTCACCTAATGAAGCATATCTTTCAAGATGAACTAAGTATGCATCCACAACCTCTTGATAACTTCCCATATCTGCTTCATCATAGAAATGAAGTGTTGCTTCAATATCATATTTCTTTAATAAATCAGCAACTGTTTTAGCTTCCATTTCTTTTCTACAGTATCCAAAATTTAAGTTTAATTCAATGAAATCAAGCCCTAATTTCTTAGCAAGAACTAAATTATCCTCAATGCAATCATATTCATATAGTTGTGGCATCCCGATTTTAATCATATTAGATCACTCTTACCCTTAATGTTCCTTCAACAGAAGCAAGCTTCTTATCATCAACATTCTTATCAATATCAATGATAGTATATGCATAATCTCCCTTACTCTTATTAGTAAGTGTTGCGATATTTGCGCCATCCTTCATAATGATTTCTGAGAATTTTGCAATCATACCAGGAACATTCTTATGGTTAATACAAATTCTAACACCAGATGCCTTAACACCAGCATTTAATGCAGGGTAATTAACTGAATTTCTGATATTACCATTTTCTACATAATCCTTTAATTCATCAATTGCCATTAATGCACAATTGTCTTCTGCTTCTTCAGTAGATGCACCTAAATGTGGAGTAATGATTGTATTTGGTAATTTAACTACATTTGGATTAGCAAAGTCAGTAACAAATTTACCAACTTGACCATTCTCTAAAGCTTCTTTAATATCATTTTCATTAACTAAAGTATCTCTTGCGAAATCAAGGATTACAACACCCTTATTAGCAGCATTGAATACATCCTTATTTAACATACCCTTAGTTTGTTCCATTGCAGGTACATGAATAGAAATGAAATCTACATTCTTAACTGCATCCATTACATTTTCAACAAACTTAACGTTCTTATTAAGCTTTAATGCATTTTGAATTGAAAGATATGGATCATATCCTACTACCTTCATTCCTAAATCAACAGCCATATTAGCAACTAAAATACCAATTGCACCTAAACCTAAAACTGCGATAGTCTTACCAGTAATTTCATTACCAGCAAATGCCTTCTTAGCCTTTTCCATTGATTTTGCAATATTCTCATCATTAGCATTTTCTTTAACCCAGTTATTACCACCAATGATATCTCTTGATGCTAATAGCATACCTGCTAATACTAATTCCTTAACTGCATTTGCATTTGCACCTGGAGTATTGAAAACAACTACCCCCTGCTCTGCATACTTATCAAGTGGGATATTATTTACACCAGCTCCTGCTCTTGCAACAGCTAAAATATTCTTCCCTAATTCATATTCATGCATATCTTGAGAACGAACTAAAATTGTATCAGCATCTTCTACCTTCTCAACAATTTTATCTGGGTTCTTTAATGTAGCAAGAGCTACATTTGAAATATTATTTAAACAATAAGCCTTCATCTTACTTTAAATGCTCCTTTTCAAATTCCTTCATATATTCAACTAATGCCTTAACACCTTCAATTGGCATAGCATTATAAATTGAAGCACGCATACCACCAACTAATCTATGACCCTTAATTGATGCAATATTATGTGCTTGAGCTCCCTTAATGAATTCAGCATCTAATTCTTCATCACCTGTACGGAAGCAAACGTTCATAATAGAACGAGAATCTTTTCTTACTGTATTCTTGAATAACTTAGATTGATCTAAGTAATCATATAATACCTTGGCCTTAGCTTCATTTCTTTCTTCCATAGCCTTAAGACCACCATTCTTCTTTAACCATTTAAATACCTTACCACAGATATAAATAGACCAGCAGTTTGGTGTATTATATAAAGAATCCTTTGAAACCTGTGTCTTCCACTTAAGCATAGTTGCAGTTGGATTTACAAATTCTGACTTAACTAAATCCTCACGAATAATTAAAATAACTAATCCAGCTGGACCAACGTTCTTTTGAACACCTGCATAAATAACACCATACTTAGTTACATCAACTGGTCTTGATAAGAACATTGATGATTGGTCAGATACAAGTGGCTTACCTTGTGTATTAGGTAGCTTATGGAAAGTTGTACCAAATATTGTATTATTTTCACAAATATAAACATAATCTGTTTTATCATTGATAGGAAGATTATCTACATCTGGAATATATGTATAATTGTCTTCCTTTGAAGATGCACCAACAATTGCATTTTCCCCATAGAAAATTTGTGCTTCTTCAAATGCCTTATGAGCGAAATTACCTGAATCAACATAAACGGCATTTCCACCCTTAGTTTGTAAGTTCATTGGTACAGCTGCGAATTGCTGAGTTGCACCACCTTGAACAAATATAACCTTATAATTATCAGGAATATTCATTAAATCTCTTAAATCCTGAGTTGCTTCATCTAATATTTTCTGGAATGGTTTAGATCTATGAGACATTTCCATTACAGACATGCCTGAACCTTCATAATCTAACATTTCTGCTGCTGCTTCTTTTAAAACTTCCTCTGGTAAAACAGCTGGACCAGCTGAGAAATTAAATACTCTACTCATAATCTCTTATTTCCTCTTTTCTTTCTTATATTAATACTATTATTAAATCTTTAAATAATCCAAGACCTTACCTTTTCTAGGGAATAAAAAAATCCCTTCTCCACTACTGGAAAAGGGACGAATTTATTAATCCGCGGTACCACCCTAATTAGGCAACCTCACTCATGATTCTTTAACGGTAATCAACCGGAATTGATTAGATTCACCAAAGAGGTAGATTCAAAGGTAATTAATGTAAACTTTCACCAAACGTTTACTCTCTTGGATTAATTAATCCTTCTATAGTCTCTTTATTGGCTATTTAAAAATTTCTTTAATTATATACCTTATAGATTATTAAATCAATACCTTTTATTTAATTTTTATTATTTTCTTGTTTTATTATTTTACAATTCTTAAACAATATTGAATTTTTATCGAATTTATGATAAAATGTACAAATTATATTCGAAATCATATCAAAAATATTATTTTAAACAAATAAAATGCCAAGGTACAAACCTTGGCAATATTTTTAATATTTATTAATATAATGAGTAATTTCCCAATCTGTAACTGCTCTTCTAAAGTTATCCCATTCTTTTTTCTTTGATTCAACAAGCTTTTCTGTTACATTAATGCCAACAGCTTCCTTCATTAAATCATCCTTTAAGAATTCCTGCATAGCCTCATGTAAGTTAGCAGGTAAAGAATCAATCCTCTTCTTTTTACGATCAGCATCGCTCATAGTATATAAATCATCATATACTGGTGCGAAATGCTTAATATCCTTTTCATGTGTAAGACCAGCAAGACCAGCACGTAGGATTGCTGAAATTGCAAGATATGGGTTTGCAGATACGTCTACTGATCTAACCTCAGTACGTGTAGCCATACCTCTAGCAGCTGGAATACGAATCATAGTTGAACGGTTTGAGTCTGACCATGAAATATAGCATGGAGCTTCAAAGCCAGGAACAATTCTCTTATAAGAGTTTACAGTTGGATTTGTTAAGAAAGCAAATCCCTTTGCATGTGTTAAAATACCATCAATCCAGTCTAATGCAACTTGGCTTAGCATATTTGGAGTAGTTGGATCATAGAATGCATTCTTTCCATCCTTTGTCATTAATGAACAGTTTACATGCATACCTGAACCATTGATACCAGCAACTGGCTTTGGCATAAATGTTGCATGAAGACCATGACGTCTTGCAACATTCTTAACAACTAGCTTAAATGTTTGTACATTATCACATGCTTCAACAGCTGTGTCATACTTAAAATCAATTTCATGCTGTCCTGGTGCTGCTTCATGGTGAGAAGCTTCAACCTGGAAGCCAATCTTTTGTAATTCTAATACGATATCACGTCTGCAGTCTACAGCTGAATCAATTGGAGCTAAATCGAAATAGAATCCTTCATCATTAAATTCTAGTGAAGGCTTACCTTGTGCATCTAACTTAAATAAGAAAAATTCAGGTTCAACACCTGCATTAAATGCATAGTATCCTAAAGACTTCATATATTCAACATTTCTCTTTAATACACCACGTGGATCTCCTTCAAATGGAATGTGCTCACCACCATTTTCACCTGGCTTATAAATATCACAAATAAATCTAGCAGCCTTACCATAGCTTGAATCTTCCCATGATAATATTAAGAATGTATTTAAATCCGGATGTAAATACATATCTGCTTCATAAACTCTTGCAAAACCTTCAATTGATGAACCATCAAACATAATCTTGTTATCAAGTGCATCCTCTAAACGTTCAACAGGGATTTCAACATTCTTTAAAATGCCATCCATATCTGTAAACATCATTCTGATGTAACGGATATTTTCTTCTTTACAAATGCGACGAATATCGTCTTTAGTATAATTACTCATAATCACTAAACCTCTCTAGAAATTAACTATAAATAGTTATCGTTTTTATTATACACTATTTAAGATAAAAGTAAATTATAATTCTTTATATAAATTACTCCAAAAATTCATTATTACTACTATTTATTATCTCTTTAGTTGGACTTCTTTTTAAATATATTCTAGTTATAACTCCAGATAATATACCAGTTAATATTGATAAAATCGCAATAAATGGTAAATAATAGAAAACTAAATCAGTAGACATCAATATTGATGCAACAACAACCTGACCAAACGCATGACCTAACGCACCAAGTACTGATGTTCCAATAGGACTAAATACCTTAATTCTAGTAAATATAAGCATTACTATATATGATACTATTCCTCCACTAAGTGACATATAAAATACTGGATTTAAGAAAGAACCTATAATAATACTTACTAATAATATTCTTAATAAATCAACAATTAATGCTTCATAAAACTTAAATTCATATAACATAATTAAAATTATTACATTAGCTAATCCAAGCTTTACTCCAGGAACGAATAAAGGAATAAATGATTCAACATAACTTAAAACAATAGCCATAGCCAAAAGCATTGCAATTAAAACTAATCTCTTTACCTTATTCATACCTTAATCACCTTGATGATAACACCATTAGGAATACATGCTATAATAGCACCCTTCTTATTAGTTTTTTTCGTGTTAGCACATATTTGATTGCTACATCCTGAATCATGAACATAAACATATCCATCCTTAATATGTATATGCATTAAAGATATATCACCTAATATTTCATATTCAGTATCAGTGTTTAGTGGCAATCTTACTACCTCTTCATCATTATGTGTTATTACTGCATAATTACCAATATCATTATTATTAACAAACCAAATAACTAAAAACACTAACGAAATACTTATTAATATACCTATTAAGATAAGATCTCTTTTAATTTTCATGAAAATAATCACCCACCTTAATACTTTTATAAATATAGCCTTTATTTCCTATATTTGAATATAATATAGTTTCTAAATCATTTTCTTCAATAAAAGCTTTTGCTTCATCTATATCCATTGAAAAAATTGCAGTTGCATATGCATCAGAAAGCATAGGATCTAAATTAAAAATGCTAACTGTTGTGTAATATGATTTAGGATATCCGTCAATAGGTGATATTATATGATGATAATAATTACCATCATAATAAAAGCTTTGCTCACCCATTGCTGATGTTGTAATAGTCATATTATTACCTACTATATTACCAATATTTGTAATTTTATTATCCTTAGTATCATAATCAGTAAGCATAATATTAAATTCTTTTTTAGGCTTAGTACCAAATGCTATATTTGATTTACCAGCATTTAATATATATTTATTACAGCTTGCATTATCTAAATATTCTATAGCCTTTTTAGTTGCATAGCCTTTAGCTATTGCACCTAAATCTATTAAAGCATTCCCTTTTAATTCTATATAATCTTCAGTTATTACTAATTCTGAATTATTAATTTTAGATAAATAATTATTTATTTCATTAGAAGAAAAGTTTATAACACTACTATCATTAGTTTTATTATATTCTTCAATAATATCCTTCCATTTAAAAGAAATACTACCAATTAATGGATTAAAATATCCATTTGTAGTATTTTTAATTTCTATTGAATAATTTAATAATTCCTTTAAAATATCAAAGTATTTATTATCATTTAAAACTACTTTATTTTCGTTTAAAGCATATATAGAAACACTAGAATCTGCATATTGCTTATATGCTGATGAAGCTTTAGTAATATTACGCATTATATTTAAAACTTCCTTATAATGCTTTAGAGCATCATCATTATCATAAATAGTTAAATCTATAACAGTTCCTAATGCAATAAAAGAATCATTATAAATCTTAACAACACTACATGAAGAAATAAATAAAAGGGATATCATGAGCATTAAAACAAAAAATAGTTTTTTCATGATATCCCTCCTCTTTTTAGTATTTATTTATATAAACAATCCATACAAATATTTTAATAATTATAAATAATACTAAGGTAATTAATGAACCTAAAAATAATTCTGTATAAAAGAATGCAGTTACTAATGTTATTACTGCCATAACATAGATAAAAATCTTTGATGCCATATTATTAGCAGTTGCGCTAATAAATCTATTTCTTTCATCATTTTTTACAATCGCAATAGTACTTGCGTATTCATCATCCTTAAGTATTCTAATATATGTAAAAATTTTAGTTAAAAGATAAATAATAAATAATGCTCCAACTACACCAGGTACCCATGGCATTGAACCAAACATAGATTTTTCAACAAATACAGAACCTTGTAATATTGTATTATTAAGAACATATAATACAACTAATACACTAATGGGTACTATTAATGAAATACTCATTATGATTAATTTAATTTTCACTTGCTCTCTTAACTCTTTAACAGTATTCTCGTTCATTAGTCTTCCTCCCCCAACTCAAAAATTTCTTCAACAGGGGTATTAAATACCTTAGCAATTTTTAAAGCTAATGGTAGAGATGCAATATACTTTCCCTGCTCAATAGATATAATAGTTTGTCTTGTTACACCAACAGCCTTTGCTAAATCTTCTTGAGTCATATGTAAATTTTTTCTTAATTTATGGACATTATTATACAAATGCATCTCCCCCTATCTTTAAAATCTAGTTTAAATTATAAACGAATTGCATCTTGGTTTTCTAATTTTCTCTTTTGATCTTCATCAATTAAAGGCTGAATAACTAAATCTAACTTACCTTCAATGATTGCATCTAATCTATTAATTGTTAAACCAATTCTATGATCAGTAACACGGTTTTGTGGATAGTTATATGTACGAATCTTTTCGCTTCTTTCACCACTACCTACAAGGTTTTGTCTTACAGAGCCTTCCTTTTCAGCTTTTTCTTGATCACGTCTATTCTTTAGACGAGTTCTTAATAATGAAATAGCTGTTGCCTTATTTTCATGTTGAGATCTCGCAATCTGACATGCTACGAAATCACCAGTTGGGATATATGTAACACGTACTGCTGAATATGTTGTATTAACACCTTGTCCTCCTGGACCTGAAGAACAGAATGTATCAATCTTTAAATCCTTTTCATCGATTTCAAAATCATCTTCTTCAGCCTCAGGCATTACTAATACTGTTGCAATAGAAGTTTGAATACGACCATTTGCTTCAGTAGTTGGAATTCTTTGAACTCTATGTCCACCTGATTCATATTTCATGAATGAATAAACTGAATCACCTGAAATAGTAAATGAGATATTAGAATATCCACCTGCAGCACCATCCATAGAATCATCGATTGTAATCTTCCAACCCTTAGAATCTGCATATTTTGAATACATTCTAAATAAGTCTCCAGCGAAAATGTTTGCTTCATCTCCACCAACAGCACCCTTAATTTCAACAACTACGTTCTTGTCATCGTTAGGATCCTTTGGTAATAATAAAACCTTAACCTCTTCTTCAATTTCATCGATTCTCTTATTAGCTTCTTGATATTCCTCTTCAGCCATCATTCTAATTTCTTCATCGTCTGATTTTCTCATTTCCTTTAAATCAGCTAATGAATCTAATAATTTCTTTTGTTCACGATATAACAATACAGGAGCTTCTAATTGCTTTTGTTCCTTAGATAATTCCTGAATTTTCTTGAAGTCAGCCATTACTTCTGGTGATGATAATTCTTTACTAATTTCATCATATCTGGCTTCCATAACTAATATACGATCAGTCATAATAAATTAATCCTCTGCTTTTTCTATAAACTTCTGTAATTCACCAATAAATGTAAATGGTAAACCTTCATGCGTAGAACCGCTTCGGTTCTTTGCAATAATCAAATCAGCTTCACCTTGACGAGTTGAAGCACTTTTTAAATAATAATCTTCACGATATAAGAACATAACTATATCGGCATCCTGTTCGATAGAACCTGAATCTCTTAAGTCCGCCATAATAGGCTTTTTGTCATCACGCTTTTCAACCTCACGTGATAGCTGTGATAATGCAATTACAGGTACATTTAATTCTCTTGCCATCAACTTTAATCCACGAGTAATCTTTGTTACACGTTCAGAAGTAGATAGCTTTGCTGATGCCTGATCTGGTTCAATTAACTGTAAGTAGTCAATTACAATCATATCAAGATTATTATTACTCTTTAAAGAACGACATTTTGCACGAATAGATGCAACACTAATGTTAGATGTATCATCAAAATAAATATTCAATCTTGAGATTTTAGCTGATGATGTTGCAAAACGTGTAGCTTCTTGATTATCAAATTGACCAGTTTTTAGCTTACCTAGTGAAATTGAAGAATCACAAGCCATCATTCTTTCAACAAGCTGTTCTGCTGACATTTCAAGTGAAAATACAGCAACAGATGCATGTCCCTTTTTATTAAATCTAGCAATGTTTTGTGCAAGATTTAACGCAAACGCAGACTTACCCATCGCAGGACGTGCCGCAAGAATAATCAATTGTCCAGGCTGAAATCCCTGAGTAATACGATTTAATGAATTAATTCCAGTATCAAGACCAATTAGATTAGCACTTTGCTGACTTCTTTTTGCAATAGAGTCACTTACACTCTTAATTACATCAGAAATACCAACTAATGCTCCACCCTTTCTTGCATTAGATATTTCAAAAATTGAACGTTCGACATTTTCAACATAATCAAACGTATTAACTTCTCTATCATAACCAATCTCAGATAAATCTCTTAATTTATCAATTGTTTTTCTTCTAAGTGAAGAATCCAAAATACGAGATATATATACTTCAACATTTTCTATTGTATAGCTATGCTCATAAATTGATGCAATATAGTCATAGCCACCTGCCTGAGTAAGCATGTTTTTTCTTTCAAGTTCACCCAAAACAGTAGTTGCATCAATTGCTATACCATTTTTATATAATTCTGATATAGCCATAAATACAATTGAATTTTTTTGATTATAAAAATCCTCTACTGCTAATTCATCTAAGATTTTTGGGGCAATCATTGAAGGTTCTAGGAAGCAACATCCTAAAACCGCAATTTCAGCGTCTTCATCGGCTGGAACAATCTTAACATTAGTATTAGTTGTATTATTTGCCATTTTTGTTCCCTCCTTTTTTCGCTACTTGCCTTCTGTTTTTACCTTAAATACTGCAATGATATCAGTATCTAGCTTAACCTTAACCTCAGTTATACCAACACCATGGATATCATTCATTTCTAATTTTTGCTTATTAAGCTTAATTCCAGTTTGCTTTTCAAATTCTTCACAAACCTGAGTTTTAGTAATTTGGCCAAAAGTTTTACCATTTGCGCCAATCTTTATATAGCATAATATTTGTTTAGAATCAATCTCACTCTTTAATGCTAAATTTGCTTCTCTTTCTAGTTTTAATTGTAAAGCTTGATCAGCTTTTCTTTCCTCTAGTTTTTTTGTATTTTCATCGTTATAAATTGCTGCAGAACCAGATACAATTAAATGATTTGCATAACCTTGTGCAACATCAACAATTTGATCCTTCTTGCCTTTGCCTTTAACATCTTTTAATAAAATAATTTTCATTTTAAAAGCTCCTTTATAAATATATTACTTGCTTTTATGTAATACAATAACTTTTTTTATGATAACGTTAAACTGAAGGCTTATCCTCTACAATAACCGCAAATGATGCAGTAACATCAGTATCAAGTCTTACAGTTACTGTATAAATACCTCTTGCAGAAATTTCACCAGGTAATTCAACCTTGCTTCTGTTTAAAGTAATTCCAGTTTGTTTCATAAATTCTTCACAAATTAATGTCTTAGTAATATGCTTTAGCGTATTACCTTCCTTAGTAGTTAAATAAACAGTTATAGTCTTACCATCGATATCTTGTCTAAACTTCTTAAGGATATCCTTATAAGCTTCACCCTGCTTCTTTTCTTTCGCTTTCTTAGCTTCAAGCTTCTTTAATGCATCATCAGATGCTTCAACTGCTTTCTTTTCAGTTATAAGCTTATTTGCTAAATTAGATGATACTGTAATAACATCATCCTTCTTGCCTTTGCCTTTTAAATCCTCTAATAATAATACCTGCATTGTTGCAGTAGTCTTATCGATATATTCTTCTCTTAGTTGTGCAATTAAATCATCTTTAATTTCATCAACAGACTTATCCTTAATTTGTGATGCAGCACTATTAAAGTGTCCTCCACCACCCATTAGTTCCATAATAACCTGAACATTAACAGAGTCACCTAAGCTTCTTGCAGAAATACCAACTGTATTACTATCAATTCTACCAATTGTAAATGATGCTTCAACACCAGCAACCTCTAATAGCTGATCTGATATCTTAGCAAGCATAGTTCTATCAGGAATCTTAGTATCACCAACATTACTTATTGCAAATCTACCATATACAATTTCTGATTTTAATAGAGCATCTGCAATGATTTTTTCTGAATCTAGAGATTCTTGTAATAATTTCTTAACGAAAATCATATCTGCACCCATTGATTTTAATGTTGCAGCAGCTTCAAATGTTCTCGTACCAGCACGCATTGTAAAGTTATTTGTATCAACTATAATACCTGATAACATAATAGATGCTTCAATTGGAGAAACTGTAATATTTGAATTATAGAACATAAACATTTCAGAAACTAATTCTACTGCACTTGATGCAGATGTTTCTACATAATAAGTTAAATATCCAGAGTATCCAGGATCACCTGCTCTATGGTGGTCAATTATTGATAATCTTTCTGCCTTAGCAAATAAATCCTTAAACATTACTAATGATGGTGATTGTGTATCTGTAACAATTAATAATGTTGTAGGCTTAATTAATTCTAATGCTGTTTCACAATCAATAAAATTATCTATAATTTCAGGATGAGCCTCAAGACCAGCATAAACCTTCTGAACTGTTCTATCAGCACGTTCAGGATCAAACACCATCTTAACTGGTTTATTTCCAGATTGAACCATATGGAATACACCAATCATAGAACCAAAAGCATCAGTATCTGCAAAATTATGACACATGATTAATACATCACTTGAATCCTCAACTGCTTCCTTTAATGAAACAGCCTGCATACGTGCTTCAATTAATGTATTCTTTTCTTGTGAGTTTGCATTACCGCCGTAGAATTGAATCTTCTTATGTTCAACGTTAACAACTATCTGGTCACCACCACGCTTTTCAGCTAATTCAATTGCATTATTAGCGATAGTTCCTAATTCCTCATAAGATACGTCATAGCATGCAATACCCATAGATAAAGTTGCCTTTAATCTATTTGTTTGTGCAACATTATGAACATCATTTAAAATAGAGAATTTATCTTGAATCATTGCATTTAAAGATTCTTGGTCCATAATGAATAAGAATCTATCTCCAGCTGTTGATTGTAAATAACATCTATATTTTTCTAACCAATCTGTAACAATACCTAAAATTTGACCACGAATATTTGCTTTTTCTTGTACATCAAACTTCTTTAATGATTCTTCTAGGTTGTCTAGTGCAATAATACCAATACCTGTAATTCTATCGTTATATCTTTTATTTAAATTTTCTCTTGCAGTTTCATCAAAAAAATAAAGAATTCTATAATCAGAATTGTGTGTGACATCATAAAATTTATTTTTATATTGTAATAAAAACTTATCTTTATTTTGAGTAATTGCTGATTCATGTAATTCAGGTGAAACATCAGTAACCTTAAGCTCATCTTTTACAATATTCTCGCCAAATCTAGATAATGCATATTCATTAGCCCATGAAATTTGGTATGCTTCATCATAAATCATAATTCCAATAGGTAATGAGTGGAATGATTCATCTCCTGCCTTTTGAGCATAATATGAAATGTTTTTCCATTGAGCAAGCTGTTCACTAATACTTGCGTTATTATTTTTTAACTTTCTAACTAAGAAGCGATGAATAAAAACGAATGCTAAAATAAGGCATAATAATGCTCCAGCAATCGCAGATATAGCTATTGGATAGTTTTTCTTTTCTACAATAAAAGAGTAATAGAATGATAAAAATCCTAATCCACCACTTCCAAGCAATAAAATAATACTTGAAATTATAAATTTCATGGCCATCACCTCAATCATAAATCAATTATATCAAAAAATAAATCATTTATCAACAAATAGGCAATAGCTTAAATTGTTTGTTTACTTATAAAGTAAAAGGGAGCCAGAAGGCTCCCATAAACATTAATTTATTTATTAATTTCATCTACAATTTCTTTTACAAAATCGTATACATATTTAGGTGAATCAACACCATATTTTGCAATAATATTAACAATTGCAGAACCAATAATTGCACCATCTGCAACCTCTGTCATTTTAACAGCTGTTGCTGCATTTTTAATACCAAATCCAACACAAACAGGTATATCAGTATATTTCTTTATTTCTTTTACCATACCATTAATATCTGTTGTAATATTATCTCTTACACCAGTAACACCAAGTGATGAAACTAAATATAAGAATCCTTCTGATTCAGATGCAATCATTTTAATTCTATTATCAGATGTTGGCGCAATCAATGAAACAACTGCAACATTATATTTTGATGCTATAGCCTTAACCTCTTCTTTTTCTTCAAAAGGCATATCAGGAATTATGATACCACAAATATTTACTTCCTTACATTTCTTAAAGAATTCATCATATCCATATGAGAAAACTGGGTTTAAATAAGTCATAAATACTAATGGAAAGTTAGGTTCATCAACTCTTAATTCCTTAACCATCTCAAAAATTTTATCTACTGTTGTTCCGCTAGCTAAAGCTCTAATATCTGCTTCCATAATAGTATTTCCTTCAGCAATTGGATCTGAAAAAGGAATACCAATTTCGATAATTGATGAGCCGGCCTTAATTAAAGTTTTAATTATTTCCTTTGTTGTATCTAGGTTAGGATCACCTGCAGTAACAAAAGGTATAAATGCTTTTTTATTTTTAATATAGTTTCTAAAATTAATCATGAATATCTTCTCCTAAATATCTTGCTATTGCAGCAACATCCTTATCTCCTCTACCAGAAATATTAATAACAATGATCTTATCTTTTGACATTTTTGGTGCAACCTTTAATGCATAAGAAACTGCGTGTGATGATTCAATTGCTGGAATAATACCTTCAGTCTTAGATAAATACTTAAATGCTTCAACAGCCTCATCATCAGTAACAGGAACATATTTTGCTCGACCTGTTTTGTAAAGGTTTGCATGTTCAGGTCCAATTCCTGGGTAATCTAGACCTGCAGATATAGAATAAACTGGTGCAATTTGTCCATCATCATCTTGGCAGAATAATGACTTCATACCATGGAAAACGCCAGTTCTACCTGTTGAAATTGTTGCTGCAGTAAGCTTTGTATCAATTCCTTTTCCTGCTGCTTCACAACCAACTAATTCAACTTCTTTATTTGGAATAAAATCATAGAATGCACCAATTGCATTAGATCCTCCGCCTACACATGCGATAACCATATCTGGGTTTCTTCCTTCTAATGCATTAACCTGCATTTTAATTTCTTCACCAATAATTTTTTGGAAATCACGAACAATCATTGGGAATGGATGTGGTCCCATTACTGAGCCTAATACATATAAAGTATCATCCATTCTTGAAGCCCATTCCTTCATTGCAGCATTAACTGCATCCTTTAATACCTTTGATCCAGATGTAACAGCATTTACCTTAGCACCTAAAAGCTTCATTCTAAATACATTAAGTGCTTGTCTTTTTGTATCCTCTTCGCCCATGAATATTTCACATTCAAGTCCTAATAATGCTGCAACAGTCGCAGTTGCAACACCATGCTGACCAGCACCTGTTTCTGCAATTACTCTTTTTTTGCCCATCTTTTTTGCAAGAAGACATAAACCAAGACAATTATTAATCTTATGAGCACCAGTATGGTTTAAATCTTCACGCTTTAAATAAATTTTGGCACCACCTAAATCCTTAGTCATATTTTCTGCATAATATAACATAGATGGACGTCCAGCATAATTATTATATAAATCCCTTAATTCCTTAATAAAGCTTGGATCCTTGCTATAAAAATTATATGCCTCTTCAAGCTCATTAACTGCATTCATTAATGTTTCTGGGACATATTGTCCACCAAATTCTCCATATCTTCCTTTACTCATATTCTCTAACCTTTCTTATAATCTCTTCTATTTTTTCTTCATCCTTAAAGCCATTAACCTCAACACCACTTGATAAATCTATACAATATGGCATAAGCTTTAATGCTTCTTCAATATTTAAAATTGAAATACCACCTGCTAAAAATATAGGCTTACTATATTCTTTTATTGTAGTCCAATCAAATATCTCTCCACTTCCAGGATTAATATTATCTAGCAATAAATAATCAGCATTTTTATCTAATCTATAAGCATTTATAATTGGCTTATTTGTTATTGCTTTTAAATTTTTAATATATTCTTCATCCTCATTACCATGTAATTGAATTAAATCAATATATGGTAAAGCTTCTTTAATATAATCTATTTCTTGATTTAAGAATACTCCAACTGCCTTTATACTATGATCTAGCATATTATAAAGATTTTTTAATGTATTAATATCAATTGTTCTTTTCTTATCAAAGGCTAATATAAATCCAATATAGTCAGGTTTATATTTATTAACAATTAAAATATCCTCTTTTCTTCTTAAACCACATATTTTAATTTTAGTCATATTTTAATTTATTTACCATTTCAATTGGGTTATCTGAACGCATAAGTGTCTCTCCAATTAAAACTGCATCAACATCATTTTCTTCTAATACTTTAATATCTTCTCTAGTTTTAATTCCTGATTCACTTACGAATTTAACTGATTTTGGTGCTAAATTTCTCAAATTAATTGAATTATGCATATCAATAGTAAAATCCTTTAAATTTCTATTATTTACGCCTATAACTTTTGCGCCAATAGACAATGCAATCTTAACCTCTTCCTCATCATGTGCTTCAACTAAGCATCCTAAGCCTAAGGAATGTGCAAGTTCTAAATATTCCTTTAGTTCTTCTTTTTTTAGTATTGCAACTATAAGTAATATAGCATCTGCACCAATTGCTTTTGCTTCATATATTTGATAAGGGTAAAGTATAAAATCTTTTCTTAATACAGGGACTGATACTAAAGATTTTACATCAGTTAATATTTTATCAGAACCAAGGAATCTAGTTGGTTCTGTTAAAACTGATATAACATCAGCACATTGGTTATAGCATAAAGCGATATCCTTATATAAAAAGTCTTTACTAATTAATCCTTTAGATGGGGATGCTTTTTTAATTTCACAAATAAATGAAATTCCCTTTTTGCCAATAGCATCATAGAATGAAACCATTGTTTTAGGATCACGCTTATTTGCCATTTCCTTAATATATTCTATATTTTCTTTCTTATCTTTGTATCTATCTTTTACTGCGTCAACTAATTCATCTAGAATCATTATTGATTTGATGCCTCAACAAACTCGTTTAACTTCTTTAAAGCCTTACCTGATGCTAAAGTTTCACGAGCAATTTCTATACCTTTTTGAATTGAGATTCCATCTGTTGCAACATATATTGCAAGACCTGCGTTTAGAATAACTGCATCACGTCTCTTAGATTCTTCATTATTTAAAATCTTTAAGGCAATTTCTGCATTTTCCTTTGGATCACCGCCAATTAGATCCTTCATTTCACAATAGTTAAAGCCATAAGCTCTTGGATCAAATTCAAATGATGAAATAATACCATTTCTTAATTCACAAATATTTGTTTTACCAGTTAGGGTTACTTCATCAAGTCCATCATTACCATTAACTATTAACGCATTCTTAATTCCAACCTCCTTTGCAACCTCTGCAATTACAGGAAGTAATTCTTTAGAATAAGAACCTAAAACAATTTTTTCTGTATGGGCCGGATTTGTTAAAGGTCCTAAAATATTAAATACTGTTCTATAGCCTAATGACTTACGGATTGGGCCTGCATTCTTCATTGCTTGATGATATACTTGAGCAAATAGGAAAATTATATTTGTTTTATTAAATATCTTTTGTGCTTCTTCTTTAGTTGTTCTAATATTTACTCCTAATGCTTCAAATAAATCTGCAGCGCCACATTTTGATGAAACAGCTCTATTACCATGCTTAGCAACCTTAACACCTGAAGCTGCAACAACTAATGCAGCAATTGATGAAATATTGATTGAAGATGATTTATCTCCACCAGTACCAACAATATCAATTGCATCTTCTGCACCTTCAAAATAAGTACCATTATCTCTCATTGCTTTAGCTGAGGCTGCAATTTCAATAACAGTTTCGCCTTTCATTCTTAATGCAGTAAGATAGGCACCTGCTTGAGCTTCTTCAATATCGCCTTTCATTATTTTATCTAGCATGAAGTATGCTTCATCAAATGTTAAATCATTCTTATCTACTAATTTACCTAAAATATCTTTAATCTCCATTTTATCTTACCTCTTCAATAAAGTTCTTTAATATTTTCATTCCGTCCTTTGTCATTATTGATTCTGGATGAAACTGAACTCCATATATTTTTTTAGTTTTATGCATAACTGCCATAATATCTCCATCCTTTGATTTTGATATTACCTTTAATTCATTAGGAATATCTATTGCAACAAGTGAATGATATCTTGCAGCTTCAATTTCCTTTGTTAATCCTTTAAATATTGTTGCATTATTATCTATTTCTAATATATCCTTCTTACCATGCATTATCTTTGGTGCATGCACTATTTTTGCACCAAAAACCTCACAAATTGCTTGATGTCCAAGGCAAACACCAAGTAATGGCGTATCATCAATATTTCTTATCAAATCCTCAATTATACCTGCATTCTTTGGTGTACCAGGACCTGGGGAAATAATAATATGTGAAGGTTTTAATTCAAGGATTTCTTTTACAGTTAATTCATCATTTCTTATTACCTTAATATCACTATTTATTGTTCCAATAAATTGATATAGGTTATATGAAAATGAATCATAATTATCAATTAATAAGATCATTCTAATTCCCCCTCTGACATTTCTAATGCCTTTAGTATTGCTTTAGCTTTATTTTCAGTTTCTTGATATTCATTTAGAGGAACAGAATCTAATACAATTCCACCACCTGCTTGTACATAAACATCATCACCCTTTTTAATAGCTGTTCTAATACAAATGCACATATCAAGATTTCCTCTAAAATCAATATATCCAATTGCACCACCATAAATACCTCTTCTTACAGGCTCTAGTTCATCTATTATTTCCATTGCACGAATCTTAGGTGCGCCAGATAAAGTTCCTGCTGGAAGTAATGATGTTAATGCATCAACTGCATCATAATCATCTCTTATAATTCCATTAACTGTTGATGTAATATGCATTACATGACTGAATTTTAATATATATTGATATTTAACAACCTCAACAGAACCAAATTTAGAAATTCTACCAATATCATTTCTTCCTAAATCAACTAACATATTATGTTCTGCAAGTTCTTTTTCATCATGCTTTAATTCTTCTTCAATTAAAACATCTTCTTTTTCATTTTTACCTCTAGGTCTTGTGCCAGCGATTGGGAATGTTTGTAGTAAATCTCCTTCCTTCTTAACAAGTGTTTCAGGAGATGCACCTGCAATCTCAATTTCTCCAGTGTCCATATAAATCATATAAGGAGATGGATTTAAGCCTCTTAAAACTCTATAAGTGTTGTAAAGGTCTCCTTCCATTTTTCCTTTAAATCTTCTAGAAAATACACATTGGAATATATCTCCATCCTTTATGTAATTCTTTATTTTTTCAATTGATTCGCTATAGCTTAAAAAATTATCGTGTGCAACTATAGGCTCAATAATTTTGTTATTAGGTATATTAGGATGGAAATCAGCTTTAATTAAAGTAATTAAATTGTGAATTTCTTTTAAAGCCTTATCATAATTTTCTTCCAAGTTATCAGTATTAATATTAACTATTACAATTATTTTTTGTCTAATATTGTCAAAGGCAATAACCTTATCAAATAGCATAAAATGATAATCATTAAATTCTGCCTCATCATAAGATTTGAATTTTAATGTAGGCTCTTTATATTTAACAGTATCATATGATGCATATCCAACAAAGCCGCCTGTAAATGAAGGAAGGTAATCAAAATGTGGTGACTTATATTTAGAAATAATCTTTCTAATTTCATTCATTGGATCCTTTGATTCAAACTTTTCTTCCTTACACCCATTTATAATTGTAACCATATTATCCTTACATTTAATTTCTAAGATAGGATCATATCCTAAGAAAGAATATCTTCCTAGCTTTTCATTTGTAACAGATTCTAATAAATAATGCTTATTTGAAATTGCCTTTAAGTTTTTTAATACTTGAATTGGATTTTTAATATCACTCATTATTTCTTCAGAAACTGGAATGGTATTATAATCCTTTAAATTTTGAATTTCTTCTAAACTTGGTCTCATATTATTTCCTCCCTTTGAAAATAAAAAAACTCGTCCTAAATACATAGGACGAGTAATAACCCGCGGTACCACCTAATTTTATGACTTTGATGCCATACACTTTAAAATGCCAACACATTTCTATCAACTGACGTATGAAAACGTAATAGGATACTAAAGAATTTCTTCTTTTTCGCTATTCCCTCTATGGTCCATTTACAAAATAGTAATCCACAGGGCTTCCACCATCCCCTGCTCTCTATAAGCACTTTTAATGTTTTATCTCCATATCAACGGTTTAATTATGAAATTACTAGTATTATAAAACAATATTCTAATTGCGTCAATACTTTTCGATACTTTTTTCAAAATATGGTTTAAAAATAAAATTATATTTATTTAATATTTTATTAAAATATTATTCTATTACTAAATCACCTAAATAATTTTTACCATTACTATACTTACCATTCATTAATTCATATTCTCTTAACGCATTATCTTTAATTGATATATATAATTCTACATTAGAATCATCAGTAACTGCTTCTAAAGATACTTTTAAATCGTTGTCATTTATTTTCTTATAAGTATGAATAAGCCCATTAGATGTTTTAATATATAAATCTACTGTTAATTCTTCATATATATTATTAAATCCCATATTAGCTAAATTAACATCTATTTTTAAAACACCTAATTTATATTCTGTTGCAATACTTTCTACATATAATTTAAAGCCCATATGGTTTACCATATAATCATAAAATGATTGGCCATTATATTCTTTATCTCTCCATGAATTTACTAAATTATCATCCCATTCTAAATTTAAATATGATAATCCAACTAAATCCATTTCAGCTAATACCTCATCTATTGTAAATAAATTTGTTGGTTCTCCTATTACCTCACCACCAAATGGAGTTATAAGCTTACCTAAGAAATTAGTTTCTTTTATTCTTGCATCAAGACTTTCATATGTCCCACTATCAACTATAGTACCATAATAGCCATCATTAAAAACTCCTAATCTATTATTAGTTTCATCTAGTATAAATGTATCGAGATTAGAGTAGTTATATCCTAAATATTCATAAACAAAAACAGGCTTTCTTGAAAGAATCGGTAATGTTTCTACATTATTTAACCAAGCCTCAAGTAAAACATTATATGTTGATTGAATAGATAATACTGATGTATGCATTTCACCCCAAGGTCCTATAAGACCACATTCTATTGCAACCAATAAATCTTTATATTGATTAATTACTGAAGAAAGCTTTTCTATATGCTTTACCATCATAGGAATTGAAGGTTCCATATTTTCTTTTCCTTTATATTCATCATACGCAAATCTAATAATTATAGAACATCTTTTATTATTAGCATAATATAAGTAAGTTTCTAATTTTTCTAATGCATCATCTGTTATTTCATAATCAGCTTCATTATTCGTAGCACTTGAAAAATCAGATATATCAACTCTTAAATGATAGAAACCATTTTCTTCAAAATCATCATCTACTTCAACACCAGATCTTTTTAAATTCAAATATCTAGTTCTATAAAATCCCATACATGGATTTACTACTCCAGTAGTTTTTATATCACTACTGAAATTATTAATATAAACATTTTTTTCTATTGTTGTAGTTGTATTAAAAGATGTTGTTAAATTATTTGTAATTTCATTACCTTTTGTTGTACTACAAGCTGTTAATAAAAAAGATAATGCTAACCCTAAAAATATTTTTCCTAATTTCATAAAAAAAATACTCCTTTCAATGTTTACATAAGTATAACATAAAAAGGAGATATTCAAACTATTTATTTTCTAAATTCCAATTTCTTATCAAAACTCATTTCCCAAAAGGCTTTTTCTCTAATTGATGAAAATCTAAATATTTCTTTACACTTCTCAAAACTAAATTGGTATCTATTCATTAAATCATTTGCAAAATCAGACCATGATTTAGCACATTCAGTCATGAAATCACCTATATATGTTTCTAATAAGAATCTATATTTATTTCCTTCAAGTATATTTGGATTTTCTTTATAACTCTTATTAAAAATATATTCATAAGATAACATACAAGGAAGGATAGACATCATTCCTTCAATTAAAGATCCATTAGCACACCAATTCATCATAGAATCGATATATATTTGAGATTCAACATCAGGAATTGTTGTTTCAACCTCAAAATCTGTAAGATTATGCTTTGAAATATAATCTCTTCTTACTGATGTTTCACCTTCTCTAACAAAGGATAGCATATCATAAATCATTCTTATCTCATCTAAAGTATTACACTTAGTAATAAGATGTGCATAGCATTTTGCATAATTTAATAAATATCTTGTATCTTCTACAATATATTTAGTCATTTGCTCATCAGTTAGTGTTCCATTAAGTAATCCTTGAACAAATTTTGAATTAATACATTCATTCCATATAGGTAATGAATCTTTAATAATTTCATCCATGTAATTAGTCATTGTACTTCTCCTTAATATTACATCCATGATCCATTGGACCGCTACCTTTGCCTAAATCAAGCATTTCATTTAAACAATCAGATAAATATTCCTTAGCATTTCTAATTGATTTTTCAACGCTTTTACCTTTTGCAAGATTTGATGCAATTGCGCTAGATAATGTGCAACCTGTACCATGTGTATTTGGATTATCAATTCTTCTTCCAAAAATCCAAGTCAATTTTCCATTTTGACATAAAAGATCATTTGCATCATTAACCCTATGTCCACCTTTTACTAAGATAGCCTTTGGCCCTAATTCCATTATCTTTTTAGCTGCAGTTTCCATGTCTTCTGAATTAGAAATTTTCATTCCAGATAAAACCTCAGCTTCAGGAATATTAGGTGTTATTACATCAGCTAAAGGAATTAATTCTTTTATTAATGTTTCTTCTGCATCAGCACTTAATAATCTAGCTCCACTTGTTGCAACCATAACAGGATCTAAAACTATATTAGTAGCATTATATTCCTTAAGCTTTTTGCTAATAGTCTTAATTAATTCCTTATCAGAAACCATACCTATTTTTACTGCATCAGGTCTAATATCTTTAAATATAGCATCAATCTCTTCTTCTAAAAACTTAGGTGTAACATTCATAATATCATATACACCTAAGGTATTTTGTGCTGTTAATGCAGTTATTGCTGTTTCAGCAAAGCATTTATTTGCAAGTATTGTTTTTATATCTGCTTGAATTCCAGCACCACCTGATGAATCTGAACCAGCAATAGATAAAACTACCTTCATATTAGTATCTCCTCAAATTTAAATAATAATTACATGTTTTTCTAACTATATCATAATGCTTGAAATTACTCTTCCCCTTTATTCCAAGCACCTTTATACCGCTTAAAGCTGCACCTTCTAATGCATGAGGAGCATCTTCAACTATCAACGTCTCTTCCCTACTGAATCCTAACATATTAGCTATCCCTAAATAGCCATTACCATCAACCTTTGTTATATTGTAATTTGTAGATGTATATAATCTTTTAAAGCAATCCTTAATTCCATTTTTTTCTAATGATGCTAATATTAAGGGCTCTGATGTTGCTGTATATAAAACAACCATCCCCTTTTTATTAATATCATCTAAAAAGTCTTTAACTCCCTCATTTAGATTTATTTTTACATATTCAGCCATAATAAATGTATTTAATTCATCCATTATTATAGATGCATCAACACCAGGGAAAAATAAATCTCTTAGATATTCTGCAGTTTCATCATTTGTTTGAAGTCTAACATCATAATCAATTGTTTTAGGTGGTACGATTCCTTTAGATACTAGATATCTTGAAGTTATATCACTCCACATTCCCATTGATTCTAATAATGTCCCATCATAATCAACTATAAATAATTTATAATCATTAGTATTAAGAAGTATTTCATCAACCCTCTTAGCTAATTCTTTTGTTGCAGAGACAATATCTTTTTCTTTAAATATCGCAGAAACAACACTAATACCATCAATCATAGTATCCTTCAAATCTATGATATTATCCTTAGTTATCCCACCTATTGCACAAACAGGTATTTTTACGCTATCACATATTTCAGTTAAAATTTTAATTTCAACAGCTTTTGCATCAAGCTTTGTTGATGTTTGAAAAATAGTACCAACACCTAAATAATCAGCCCCCATTTTTTCTGCTAAAATAGCTTCTTCAACAGTTTCAGCTGAAACACCAAGTATTTTATTTTTGCCAATCTTTTCTCTTACTAAATCAGCCCTCATATCAGATTGACCAACATGAATACCATCAGCATCTACAGCTAAAAAAACCTCAAGTGAATCATTAATAATAAATGGCACATCATATTTTTTGCATACTTCCTTTATTTCAAATGCTTCCTTTATAAATGATTCAGTATCTAACTCTTTTTCTCTTAGCTGAATCATTGTTGCACCACCAAGTATTGCCTTTTCAACATCATCCTTAAGCTTTCTTCCTTCTAACCAATATCGATCAGTTACTGCATAAAGCTTTAAACTAGATTTCAAACTTTTCAACTTTAGCACCTTTTTCTATTTTTTCATCAGTCATATTAGATAATTCATCAATTAATCCAATATGTAGGCTACCTGTACCCTTTGCATATTCCTTTGCAAGCTCTCCTGAAAGACCAACTGCAACAATTGAATTTAAAACAGCCTCAAGTCTATTATCCCTATTTGCAACAATTGATGCTGCAATAACACCAGCTGTCATACAGCCAGTACCTGTAATAGCTCTCATTTCCTTACAGCCATTATCAGTAATATATGCAGTATTTTTATCAACAATTACATCAATAACACCTGTAATTGCAATAACTGCACCAGTTGCTTTAGATAAGTCTTTTGCAAATTTAAAAACATCTTTTAAATTTTTCCTTGTTGCCTGATCAGCCTCACTTGCATCAACACCCTTAGTTTTAGATGAAACATTTGCTAAAGCCTTTATTTCACTTATGTTGCCCTTAATACAATCAAATTTAATTTCATCCATAAGCTTTTTAATAACTTCATTTCTATATGGTGTTGCACCTGCACCACATGGATCTAATACAACTACATGCCCAAGTTCATTAGCTCTTTTTCCAGATTCAATCATAGAAACAACAGTGTTTTTATTTAATGTACCTGTGTTAATTACTAACGCATTACAAATGTTTTGCATATCAGGTGCATCATTAATTTCATCTGTCATAATAGGAGATGCTCCTATTGCTAATGTTGCATTCGCAACATCATTTACAGTCACATAATTCGTAATGAAATGAATTAATGGTGACTTTTCTCTAATATTATTTATAAAACCCATTCTTACCTCCTAAAATATAAAAAAAGGGCACTGTAAGCGTCCTTAATAATTAAAAATAAAATATACGCCTACGCTAGCATTACCTAGATCAGGATAGGTCGAAGATATATCTTCCTCTCAGCCGGTCACACCAGCTCCCTTTTTCATATTTACAAATATATTTTAAAATTAAGATATATTAATGTCAATAAAAAAATAAATCCTATTTTTCAATAGGACTTATTTTTATAACTCTCTTTAATTTATTGTAACACTTCTACATTTTCATTAGATCCAAGCTTCTTTTTATTTTCTTGATCCTTGTGAATTGCATTAATAACTCCAACTAATGAAATCACTAATAATACTACAGTACATACCATTAAAATAACTGGTACAAAAGAATTTGTAATACTATCATGATACTTAATTACAGTTACTATTGCTGCTGCAAGTGAGAATACACTTGCGAAGAATGCGAACATGTCACGTAGGAACTTTTGTAATAATTTATCAATAGTTAATGATAGGATTGTGAATACAATTGCTGGAATAGTAAATATAAATCCAATTACTGATAATCCAGTAAATGCACTAGCACTGATGATTGTATGCTTAATTGTTTCACCATTAGATGTAGCATCTACACAATATATTAAAACATACACAAAAGTCATAACTAAAAGTAATAAGTACAAAATTCCCATGAATATTCTCTTCATAATTCTATACCCCCTCGGCAATTATTATATTAGCATACTATTTTCTCTAATGCAATACTTTTTGTAAAGTTTGTTTTACATTTTTGTATTCATACTATGTATGAAGTATTAGTTAGAAAGAATTCTAATTAATGTTTCTACTTCATTATTAGTCATTCCACCATTAATTAAATAAGTCTTAATATATGGTGAAAAATCTACTTCGTCTAGTTTTATTTCATCATCACCAACTAAGAATCTTAGCATTGTATCAACGTTTCTTTCCTTTATAATTCTATATCTTAATGGATCACTTTCTTCTGTAATTCTATAATAGTTATAATATGTTAGCATATAATCATCCACTATTTCTTTATATGTTGCACCACATAGTGCTTCAATAACTATGCATACAAATCCAGTTCTATCTTTACCTTCCTGACAATGAATTAAATATGGACCATCTATTTCTAAGAACTGTCTAAATCCTAATGATACCTTATTTCTAAATTCATCAGATTTATAATTCATATTCATTGCTAAAGGAATAATCTTCTCATCATTAGATGCAGTAAATAAAATAGAATTTTTTCTATAAAGTGATAAGAAATATGGAGAATTAAAATCTTCTTTTTGAATATAGCCTTCTATTTTTTCTTTAGTATCTGCTAAATTCATAATAAAATTAACATTATCATTTTCTATTAATGTATCAACATAATGAGCTCTATTATGCTTATTATCGCATGGAGATGCTGATCTAAATAAAATATTATCTTTAATATTACCAATATTATTTAACGATCTATAATTTGCAAACATTATATCACTATCATATAGTGTTCTATCATCCTTATATTGGATATTCATTGTATCTTGAATATCTTTATATTTAGCCTTTTCATTTAATTTAATACTTGCAGTATCATTATCATTTAATCCTATGATGTCCCAATAATCATCACCATAATTAATAGCTAATTTAATATATTCATATCCAGGATATCCAACTAATAATGATTCTCCTGCGTCTACATAATAACCATTATAATATGGTAAATCTAATATTTTATATCCATTACTAAATTCTAATGAAATACTATCTCCATAATCAAAGCCTTTACTATTAAAATCATCAATAGTAATTCCAAAATATACTCCACCAAATTCTAATTCATGGTCTAGATTTAAGTTTTCTATTAAAGTAGTATTATCTTTATTACATGAAGATAATAAAAAAATACTTAAAGATAAGAAAGCTAATGCTAAGCTTCTTTTTAAATGCTTCATATTTTTCTCCCCTTAAAACGTTGGTATTATATCATGTGATTTTACAATTTTTAATCTTCTTATTGCATATAAGAATAATAATATAGATGTAGAATAATTTAGCGATGCTCCACTACATTCTCCACTTATAGGATCTAATTCCTGACCAAATGGCATATCATCATAATATTTAATAAATCTATCTAACCATTTATATAATATATGATCATATTCCTTCTTATATCCATAATAATCCATCCAAAGTGAACATCTTAAGGTAATTAATGCTTGACTGTAATATCCCCAAGAATTTGGCATTTTATGGTCTTTAAAGGATGGATCAGATATAGACATTGAAGGAAATGGATATTCCGTATAGAATTCTTTAGGATTCTTAATATATTTATTATATATTAAATCTATTAATTCCTTATCCTTTTCTTTATCTAATACTCTTTCTTGGAAAAGCAAAAATATTTGACTAGACCTATATTTTCTTAAACCATTAGAATCTCTATCATAAAAGAATGAATCCTCTTTTGATAAGCATTCCTTAAACAAGTTCTTTTTTATTCTTCTTGCAAGCATATCGTATTTATCAATATTATTACTATCGTTTAGGATTATTGCCATTTCGTGTAATGACTTTAATGTCATATATAAATTACAATTTAAGTCAACTGCAATAATACCCCTACTATCTGGCTTTATTGATGCATCCTGTCTTATACCATCAATTGAATAATAAGTTTTATATTTCATATTATCTAGTCTTGCGCTATTATCATGGCCTGTATCATATCCAACAAACATTTCAACTAAGCCTTTTCCTAAAGTCATTCTATATTTATATAAAAAATCTACCCACTTCTTAGTACCATTATATAGTTTTTCTAATAATTCTTGATCATTTGTTTTTCTATATACAATAAGGCCTAGTCTTGCAAAAGAAACGCATTCCTGTAGCTGAGAATAACCAACACCTTCCTTATCCTTTATGAAGCAAGGATATTGGCCTTTATCATTCATTAAATCTAAGAATAAATTAATAGTGTTTTTAGCAATACTAAAATCATCAAATAGATTACCATACATTATTGAATCATAAACATGTTCTAACCAAATACCATTATATTGATTTGAAACAACAATTACTTTTTCTTTATATTTATTGACAGTTTTAATATGTTCACTAATAAATATTCTAGATATTTCATCTACTTTTTCTTCTAGATTCTTATATTTTTCATTTATATTAATATTTTTATAAAATAAATTATCTACCTTATTAATATCAAATCCAGATACTAAGCAATTAATATCTAAATCATTTAAGTAAAAATCTTTTAATATATATTGATCAGATTTAGTTACCTTAAAGAAATTATCACATTCTAATTTAGTATTAGAAATATGAATATTTCTTACAATATTTTTAAAAGTATCATCTCTTCCCTTTAAGTCGAAGAATTGAGTCCAAGGCCAAATATATATTAATGCTTTAGAATAACCTTTTATATCTTCTACTAATACATTTTCATATATTTGAGGCGTATCCGGTCTAACCTTAAACCAAATTATATTATTAGATTCAATTGAATCTATACCACTAAAAATAATATCCTTATTGTGAATTGACTCACTTCCTAAGGTTAAACATGAATGACAAAATTTAAAATTATTATCCTCAATAATAATATATTCATTTATACCATTGTGGAAATCTTTATCTGCGTATGCTCCCTTACCACCCTTTAGGGCTATTGCATCATCATTAACATCAAATGTGTTATTACTAATTAATACATATCTCGCATAATCAATATCAATACCATCTGTAGATGGAGCTTTTACTGGTACTTCAGGTGAATATATATTTAAATTAATTAATTTTATATATTCTGATTTATATATATGTATATTCCAAAAAGGGGAATTAATTAATGTTAAGCCACAAATATTTACATTAAAAGAATTAGATACATATATTAATCTAGGTCTTTGTTCATCCTTATTAGTTGCTTTATCATTCCATTCTCTTCTTGTCCAAAAGCTCTTCCAGCTATTAAGTCCATTACCATCAATAATACCCTTACCAAATATATATGTATTAGATACTCCAATAAAGTTTAATAATGCAGGAAAATATAATCCACTTTCTCCTTCTATTCTTGTATAACATAATGGATAATCATTAATATTATTACTACCTATAAGCTTAGCATTTTCTAAAATACATAAGTTTACATTGTTTTTAAAATATAATGCCCCTGTATGATATATATTATCAACAATTAATAAGCCTCCACCATTATCACTTATATCATCAATTAAATCTTGAATAATATTTGTAACAATATTTTTATTATCATTACAATAATTACTTAAATAGTATTTATTATTAAATTGATTAATATCAATTTCATTATTATTTTTAAAAAATGAATCGATTTTTGTACCGTCTAAAAAGCTTTCCCTCATACAATCACCTACTATTTATTTTAGCATAATAAATAAATATTTAAAATATTTATAGCATTAAAAAATGCCCTATATAGATTGTTCTATATAGGACATTTATTATATTAGCTTATATTAATTACACCATCTGTACATGTAATAGTTTGTAATGTGTAGCAATTATATTTCCAGAAATCGCTCTTTTCTATACTATTCCATTGTGATATTGTTCCATTATAATTGATATTTGTAATATATGTATCCTCTAATACTGAAGATCCAATCTTTTCTAATGTATTTCTTAAATTTAAAGTTGTTAAATTACTACATTTAGAAAATGCATATGCCTCAATTTCTTTTACTGATGGAGCAAGTGTAATCTCTTCTAATATATCATAGCCATAGAATGCGTATTCTGTAATCTTTCCTCCACCATTAATTGTTATACTAGTTAATGATTTTGGAACATAATAAACTTCATCAACCATTCTTCTAGAACCTGTAGAATAGCTTACATATTTACACTCAATGCTTTGATATTCTGTTGAATCTCTAGATGAAGTAAATAGAATTGCAACTGGATATTTCACATCATCACTACTTGTATAAACCTTTGTACCAGCAAATGGTAGAGTTGCACTCTTAAGTTGACTACAATATGAGAATGCATATTCACCAATAAATGTAACACTTGTAGGAACTTCTATAGTTTCTAAGCCTTGGCAATATTTAAATGCATCTGAGCCTATATAATTTAAGCTTGATCCTTCTTCAAATACTACGCTTGATGCTACTTTACAGAATGCAAATGCACCATCACTAATCTTTGTAATAGAATTAGGAATTACAATAATAGTTAAGCTCATACATTTATAGAATGTATTTTCTAATATTACAGTCACACTTGATGGAATACTAACTGATAATAGATTACTACATTCATAGAATGCACCTACACCAATACTTGTAACTGATTTTGGAATCTTAAATTCAGTAAACTTTCCACCATTAAATGCATAATTTCCAATTGATTCAAGCAATGAACCTTCTTCAAAAGATACACGTTCTAATGGACAGTTATAGAATGCTTCCTTATCAATAATTTTAATATTTTTTGGAATGTAGATTGACTCTAATTTACTATTATAGAATGTTCTCTCATAAATTCTTGTAATATTCTTACTTAAATCTACTCCTTTTATTCCACTATTATAGAATGCATATTCTTCAATTGATTCAATGTAATCAGGAATTACAATATGACTTACGTTAATAGCATTATATAAAGCATTTGAAGGAATATATGTACCACCATTAATTGATACATACTTTAATGCTTGTTGGGATGTCTGATCATTCATTACAAATCCATCATATAATACATTTGCTGGGCATGTAATAGATTCAATTGCATTACTTCCACCAAATATTCTATTTGTACCAGTATAGTTACTTTCATCTTCAAATGTAACTTCAGTTAATGATGTACAATAAGAGAATGCTCCCCATCCAATAGTAGTTACATTTTTAGGAATATAAATATATTCTAATGAACTACAGCCTGTAAATGCGTTTGCCATAATTGAATATAAACCATCATTCAAATCTACTTCCTTTAATGTAGTATTTCCATTAAATGCATTATCTGAAATAACTTTAACTGTTTCTTTAACTATTAAAGTATCAATAGTATTATCTTCTACTCCTAATAATACTACTGGATTACCATTAATATCAGTAATATATTTAAATCCATCAATTACAATATATTCAACTGAAGTATTATCATTTAAGCTAAATTCTTCAATAGTATTAGGTAATGTTAAATTACGAACTGATGTATAAGAATCCAAGTATAACTTATTACCTGATGTTCCATTAAATGTTATAACACTATAACGAATATAACTAAATATGCTTAAAGGACCTGTTGCTATTTTGATATTATTATCATCATAGAATGGAGAACTACCATATTGAGTTACTGATGTTGGAACAAATATTTCTTCTAGCTTTGCACATGAACTTAATACATAATTATTTAACTTTGTTATTCCATCTGGGAAGCTAAATTTAGTTAGATTGCTACAACCAGAAAATGCTCTTTCACCAATATTTGATACACTATTAGGAATATCTATAGATTTTAATGAAGAACAGTTATAGAATGCATTATCACCAATATTTAAAAGAGTTGATGGTAAATTTATTTCTTCTATATCTTTAGTATAGAATGCCTTAGTATCTATAGATGTTAAACCTTCAGGTAATGTTACTTTACCTAAATGATATAAATCAACTAACATATCATAAGTTATGGTATCTCCATCAGTTATAACTAATTCATTTATAGAAGTATAAGGTAATGTAATTGCCTTAACTGTAAGCTTATCAAATCTTATACCATCAAAAGCGTATTTATGAATATATTCAATTGTATCAGGAATTACTAATTCCTTAACACCAGAATTCATAAATGCATATTCTTCAATTGCCTCAATTCCATCTTGGATATATACATTAACTAAATTGTTAGTACTACGGAATGTATTTTTACTTATTACTTTTACTATATTTTCACTATTACCAACATACAATGTAGTTAATTGAGGACATAGTGAGAAAATAGGTGAGGTTGAATAATCACTATTATATGAAATACTAACATTAGATGCATTGAAATATACTGTTGTTAATGATTCACATTCACTAAATGCAGCTATTCCAATCATATTAACTTTTTTAGGAATTGTTAATGTTTCAATATGAGAATATTGTAATGCACAATTTCTAATTTGTTCTAGGCTAGCTGGGAATATTATTTCCTTTGCATTATTGCTTAAGAATGCACAGCTATCAATAATAATTAATGTATCATATTTTGATAGATCAATTACGTCATCTTTATATAGTAATGGACATGAAATTAAAGTCTTATAATCTGTACTAAATAGCATTCCATCAACATCAGCGTATCTATAGCAAGATGAATCAACTGTATATTTCTTAGTATTGATCGGCTTAACTCTTCCATCAAATGTAATAGTTCCGTAATTTTCAATAATGAAATCATCTAATGATAATTGATTGATATACTTTAGCATATTATTATCAATATAACTACAATTCCAATGAATCTTCTTTATTGATGATCCTAGAGTATATAATTCTTTTACATATCTAGGGATTGTAATCTCATCTATTAATTCATTATCAATTGTACCTAACGCAACCACATTTAATCCATTATAAGTTTCAGGAATAATTAAATGGCTTGGTCCATTATATTCATATGAATAACCTTTATCATCATATTTTCTTAATGATGCTCTATAACCACCATTATAGCTTTCAAATACCATGTAAGATGGTATTATTATAGTTTCAGTATAACCACATTTAGTACAACTTCTAGTTTCTTTACCGTTTGTTGATGCGGTTGGAGCCATAATCTTCCATTCACCCATTTCATGTGCTTCTTTTTCTGTTGTCACATCATGGCCACATGTTGCATCATGCCAATGATATTCATAATCATAATTCCATTCATAAGAATATGTATGCCCTTTAGCTTCAATTGTAGTTTCAAATACATACTCTAAATTAGAATCTAATACTTCTTTTCCTAAATATAAATTAATACTATCTGCAGTAAATCTGACTGTAGTTGTCCTACATCCATCTTCTAGACATGTTACAGGTTCAATATTTACTTCATATGTTCCATAAACTGTACACTCGAAATCAGTATCATTTTCATCATATATAATTATGTATACATAATCGTTTTCAATAAATACATTATCTTTACTAAAAATATATTTTCTTTCTAACATAGGAATTACTGGGTCTATTTCTAGTGGATGAAGTCCATCTTCATCACTAAATTTTTCTTCACATCTTACACATTCCCAGTATTCTATATTACCTAGAGAATATAATGTAGGTTCTTGATATTGATGATGTACTAAATCATGCCCATATGCATGTTCAACAATATCATAAATTTCTGTTTTACCTTCAAAATCATAATAGCATTTACCACAATCAAGGCATTCATAATATTCATAATTTCCATCATCTGTACAAGATGCAGGATTTGCACAATGGAAATACATATTATGAATATGACCTTCTGTTGTTGTTTCATAATATGTTGTAGTATTATGTGAAGATGTAACATCATGTATAGTTGATGTATGATTTTGTGTTGTAGTATTAACGGTTGTTGTATCTACATCAGTTTTTGTATTTTCTGTTGTAGTTTCAATATGTGGGTTAGTAGTTGTTACTACAGTTTTAGTTGTAGTATTACTTTGAGTATTTGTTAAAGTATTGCTACTTTCGCCACATGAAACAATTGTGAAGCCTAATATTCCTAAAAAGAATAAAGACAAAAAAGACTTTGTTTTACTCATAAGCTACCTCCAAAATATTTAATTCATAACTATCGTATCTATAATTATATAATAGCACATTTAATAGTATTTTCAAGCATTTCGGACCTTTATGATATTTATGAACACATTTAAAAATCCTCATCAATAAAGATGAGGATAAAATTTTATTCAGTTATTAATAGCTTATATGGTTCTATTTTCTTTATTCTTCTTGATTCAAATATTGCAAATAAGAATGATATTAAAACTAGTAATATTCCAATTAATAAAACACCTAAAACAGGAATTGAAAAATTACATTTCATAATTCCAAAATTAACCATTATCAAATTCATATATGGATTTGCAAGGAAATATGAAAGAACTGAGAATAAAGCAACAGATATAATAATTGATGGCATAAAAGATATAGCTGTTTGTAATACTAAATCTGATGTTTTATATCCTAAAGCCTTTAATATACCATATTCCTTTTTCTTCTTTCTCATTAATGACTTAATTAATAAATATAGAACTAATAATATAATTAAAGAAGAAATTACTAGCATTGCAATAAGCATAACTAACGCAATAGATTTAAAATTCTTAATACCTGCATCCATTACCTTATTAAAATTCATAGTAGTAATAATATGATCTTGATAAATTTGAATACAATCATCGAATATAATATCTGCATCAACATCAGAATCAAACCATAAATAACCAGGTGCGCTTGTTAAATCAGTAAATCTACTTGCAGCATCAAAAGATAACAAAGCTTCTCTTCCGCCATTATTAGTTGTTTGAATGGCACCAGAAATTAAGAATTTTTGCTTATTACCTGCATACATAAATTCTATTTCATCACCAACACTAATTTTATAATTACTTAAGAATTTACCACTTAATGCAATTTCATTATCATAAATAGGTAATCTACCCTTATAGCATACATTTTTATTATTAAGCTTATTGATATCATCAATTATATATGAGAATACTGAATCTTCATTATCTTTATAAATAAGATTTAAATTAATCATATTTTTAACATTAGTGACATCACTTCTATCTTCTAGATATTGATATAATGAATCCTTATATTCACTATCAATTGCAACAACACCACTACATGTTTCAAATGTTAGCATATCAATTTTTGGATGTCTATTAAAGTTTTCAAACATTAATAATGCAACAACACATGTAAATGTAATAAATCCAACAACAAAGAATGTGATAATATTTTGACCAATGTTATTAAATAAAGTTTTAAGTGATAGACTTAAATTTAATCCAATATTACCTTTATCTAAAGGAACTCTATTTTTCTTAAAATTATAAGTATTTAATCCTTCTCTTAAGGCAACAATTGGTTCTATTTTATAAATCTTTCTTGTAGAAATTAAAACTAACACCTGAGTAAATAATACTATAAATACTATTGGTACAAATACCGCAATAAAATTAAATGCAACATTATATGGTAATCCTTGCTGCTTTTCAATTAAGATTCCAATTAAAGGCATTCCAATATAGCTTAATATAACACCTAATATTGAACCTATAATAGATAAAATTAAGAACTGTAATAATAATGATATTACTATATTCTTTGTTGTATATCCCATTGCCTTTAAGGCACCTATTTCCTTCATGTTTTCTTTAATAAAATCAGAAATAGAATTAAATAGCATAAATATTACAACAATTAATAATATTAAAGAAACCATAATAAATGATATAGCTAATATTAAAGCCATAAATCCTCTATTAAAGTACACACCATCAAGTGTTGTTCCTTCAACACTAGAATTTGAATTCGCTTTTGCAATAGCGTTAGTTATTTGAAGTAGCATTCTACTTGATGAAATTTCACTTACCTTAAATGAAATAACATATGAATTATTACTACTATTATCATTTCTAAATGCTTCATATGAAATATCATCTAAAATAAATTCATAAAATCCACTATTATTACATCCATAGTATGTATTACTTATAAATCCTCTAACCTTATATTCATATCTTTTAGAATTTAAGTTTAATGTATATGTATCACCAATTTTTACATCAGCTGATGTATGAAATTGATATGGTAAGTAAATATAATTATTTTTTATATTAGTATCTTCTAATGCAATCTCACTTCTATCAATTGTTTTATTAAAAGACTTAGAGTCATTAATTAATACATTTATAACTAACTCTCCAGAACCAAATGTAATAGATGTTGCATGGAAAAAAGAATAATCTATAACCTCATAAGAATAAGCCCCTCTTAAAGCATCACTTATTACATTAGAATCTATAGAATCTAGGTCATTATATATTATAGAAATTCCATCTCCACTATTAAGCTTTTTAGCATATTTTTTTGGATTACCATAGGCATCTAAAATTAATAATAGGCTTATTCCAATTAAAAATGATGCAAGAATTATAATTAATCCTATCGCAATAGAGATACTTCTTTTCTTTTTAAAATGGGATTTTGCTAGCAATATTTCTTTCATATTACCACCCCATATTCACTAAAAATTCATTTAATTTTTGATGACGTAATTGATCCTCACTCTTATATTTTCCTAAATCTAATTCACCAAAAATCTCTCCATCCTTAATATAGATTATACGATTCGCTCTTCTTGCGGATGTAATATCATGTGTAACCATCACAATAGTTTGTCCGTTTTCATTTGCCAAGGTTAAGGCATCTAATACATCCTTACCTGTCTTAGAATTTAGAGCACCCGTTGGTTCATCTGCAAATAAGATACTAGGATTATTAATTAACGCTCTTGCAATTCCAACCCTTTGGCATTCTCCACCAGACATTTGGTTAGGGAACTTATTCCATAATGCATCATCAATATCTAAGTCTTTTAAGATCTTTTTAGCATTATTAATAACTTCCTTTTTATTTTTATTAACTAATAATCCAGAAGCCAAAATATTATCTAAAACAGACATTGACTCTATTAAATAAATTGATTGAAATACAAATCCAGATGAATATCTCCTAAATACCGCAAGCTCATCACTTGTAAGCTTAGTTATATCCTTATCATTAAATATAATATTACCAAGTGTTGGCTTATCCATTCCAGATAGTGCATATAAAAGTGTTGATTTTCCTGCACCAGAAGCCCCCATTATAACAGTAAAATCACCTTTATAGATTTCTAAATCTATATTTTTTAATACATGCTGTAAAACACCACCGTTAGAAAAAGATTTACATAGTTTTTTTGTTTCAATAATAACATTATCTTCCATAACTGATATCTCCTTTTTACAGCCTTATAATACACTTTTAAATCTTAACAATCTTTATCTAATTCTTAAATAATTCTTAATTTTATAATTGCGATAAACCCAGGATTACCATTTTTAATCTCAAAAATGCCATCCATTTCATTAATAAATGTTTTAGAAATATATAACCCTAATCCAGTTCCATCCTTTGATTCTGAATTACTTCCTCTCTTAAACTTTTCAGTAAGTAAAGGTAATTCTAATTCATCTACACCACTACCATAATCAATAAACTCTAAGCATAAATAACTATTATCTATATAAGAATTTATATTAATATTAGTATTTGCATATTTATATGAATTAGAAATAATATTATCAATTACCTGCTGTAATCTTATTCTATCTATATAAATATTTACTTGTGGAATCTTATATTCTAAAACCTTAACTAGGTAATCTGAATTCTTAATTAAATCATATAATATAAAACTTTCACATTTTTTAGGTGAAATACTAATTTTATCTAAATCCTCTAAGGAAGAAATCAATAAGTTAGAAACTAATGTATTAATTTGATCCGCTTTAGCATTTATAACATCAAAATAATACTTATTCTTTTCATCCTTTGATATTGCACTTCCAAGCTCACTAGTTGATTTAATAGATGAAACTGGTGTTTTAATATCATGAGAAAGCTTTGCGACTAACTCTCTTTTAGTATCATTAGCTTCCTTTTCTTTTTTTCTTGCTTTCTTTAATTCCTCTCTCATAATATCAAAACTTTCAGTAAAAGCGCCAAAATTATTCCCCTTATCCATTGTAAGTGGAATATCTAAATCTCCACTAGATATTCTTGTTGCGTAAGCCTTCATATCCTTAAAAGGATTTAATATATTCTTTTGTAGGTAAATAAAATATGTAATTATAATTGCTAGCTGAATTATAGATATTACTAATACTGTTATAATAATAAAGCTATTATTATTTTTAATATATTCTTCTAAATTGTTATTAATTAAAATTTTATAAGTATTTGAATCTATATTAATATCTACAATTGTATCTTTATTTTTATATGCTTCAGTTAAGCTTTTAGATGTATTTATAGAGCTACTATAAATAACATTACCGTTATCATCAATTATTGAATAATCATAATAGTTAGGGTATTTAGTAATATCATTAAAATTTAATTCTATCTCATGTGAAAGCTCATTGATTTTAATTGTATCATTTTTATAGCTATAGCTATTATTTACTAATATAATAACTGTAATAATTTCTATAATAAAACTTAGGATAATTAATAAAATAAAATATCTCTTTTTCATCTCTTATTAAATCTATATCCTTCCTTCCAAATAGTTATTATGTAATTTGGATTATTCGGATCTTCCTCAATAAGCTCTCTTATCTTTCTTATGTGTACATTTAATGTACCATCAGAAACAAATTTATCATTCCAAACATTATCAAACAATTCATTTTTTGTAATTAATCTATTTGGGTTATTAACTAAATATGATAATAGCTTATATTCTAGTGAGGTTAATTTAATTTCTTTATTATCTATAAAAACATCACGACTATTAAAATCAATTTTAATATGACCATCGTCATATATTTCAAAAACTGGCTTCTTATATCTTTTTAATACTGCCTTAACCTTCGCAAGAATAACTCCTAAGGAATATGGCTTTTCAATATAATCATCCCCACCTATTGATAACGCAATTATCTTATCATCATCTGTATTTCTTGCAGAAATAAATAAAATTGGTATATTTATTTGCTCTCTTAAATATTTACATAGCTCAAAGCCACTACCATCCCCCAAATTAATATCTAATAATATTAATTCACATGTATTATTTTCAAAAAATTCAACACATTCATTATATGAATATAATGAAATAGTTTTAACACCAAAAAGATTAAAATAATCCATAGTACTTTTAGCTAAAACCTCTTCATCATCAACAATCAAGCAATCATAATTCATATTTAATTCACCCCTAAAACTAAACTTAACAATTTGATTATATATCTTTTTTAATATTATTCCAAATTTAAACTAATAAATAACTAAAAAGAAGCTGATTCAATCAGCTTCTTCTTACATTATTGTTTGATTCTTTCCATTATACTTAGCTTCATAAAGCTTTTCATCAGCATTTTTAATCCAATCATCATTTCCAATACCTTCTTGGTATTTAGAAATACCTATACTTACTGTAATATGTGATTTTATACCATTAAAATCAAATGTAAATTCATCAATCTTACTTCTTATATCTTCCATTATTGTAAAAGATTTATTTATATCATTATCAAGCTTGATAATGACTATAAATTCTTCTTCACCGTATCTAGCTACAAATTGATCACATGAATAATTTTTAGCAATTTTTGATATTTCTTTTATTACATAATCTCCATATATATGTCCATGGGTATCATTAACTTTCTTAAAGTTATCAATATCAAAAATAGCTAATGCATAATCAGTTTTATCATTTATAGAATCTAAGTAATTATATAAATCATATCTATTATGTAGACCTGATAATTTATCAGTTCTAGATTCATTTAATATCTTTTCTTCTAGCTTCATTGCATATTTAGTAAATATAACTAAATAGAAAATTATGAACGCAAATACTAAACAAGAATTAATTGTATTAAATGTAACATAAAGCCATTTTTCTAGATTAATAATTGAACCACCCATTTTTAATGTAACATAGTATATCGCAAGATATATAACAAGTGAATATACTGTCCAAGCTACTGCTTGTCTTGTATCTCTTTTAACCTTAGAAAAGTATGTTGTGAAGAATGATACAATGCTAAGTCCAATTATAGATAAATGGAAGCCTGGATATAATCCACAAATAATTGTTGCGGCAGAATTAAATGAAATAAATTCAAATCCACAAATATATGCATAAAGCTTGAATAAGCCTTTTTTTATTACAATAAATGTAAGTAAATAAATTAATAAACTTACTCCACCTAAAATGATTAATATCCAATATTTATTATTTTGAGTAACAATTAATCCAATTATAAATAAAATAAGATAGATTAAATGTAAAATTAAATAAGCCGCATTACTTTTAATACACGTTCCTTGAACAACGCGGTTATATTCTTTTTTTCTCCTAAGCTCTGCATACTACCACCTCCATTTATATTAAATTTAAATAGAATGTTTTATTTAGTTTATTATAACATATAGAAATTAATTAATAAAGATAACTTTTCTTTTAGTAATTATTCTATTCAGTATATATCGCAACAGTACTAGAAATAGATGTACTATCCTCCAATATTTTATACTTTGTAATTAAAAGGTATAATTTTACTTCATAAATTCAACTAACAAGTAATGAATATTTTTGATTACAAACATTTTCAATCGTTTTATTAATCTTTTATATTACCATTTTTATACAAAAATAATAACCTCACCTATTATAGATGAGGTCATTTTATTATTCATGTTCTAATTCATTATTTAATTTTTCATTTAATTTTTTAGATGTTTTTTTATTTATAAAATAAACAGTTAACCATATTGTTAAATATGTTACAACAAATACGCATGTAAATATTATTATTACTTCTAATTTGAATGGGATCCAATTATTAATTAAATATCCACCAATATAAACAACATAAATAGATGTCATTTGGAAAAATAAGCTTTTAGCCTTAGGCCAAGAATCTATTTGATTAAATACTGAGCTTCCTGCCTCAACAAATGCGATTACATATGTTGTTATAATAGCTAAAAATACATTAAACCCTGTAAGCTTTAAGTCCACACCAGATTTTTCTATACTTAAATAAACTATTCCAGCAATAATTGGACCAAAGCCAGAAAACATTAAGCCTCTTTTCAAGAATTCTTTTACATAATAATTCATATTATATCCCCATCCTTGTCTTAACATTTTTTAATTCTCTTCTTGATATATAATCTATATATCCGTTTTTAAAAACAACCTTTAATGCACCACCAATTGTTGTTTCAAATTTTTTTATTTTATTTTTATTTGCTAGGCAAGATTGGTTTATTTTAATAAATGTATTTAAATTCATTTCTTCTATTTGATATAATCTATGCTTAATTTGATATTTTTTATCACCTATTAATGCAAAAACCTTATTGTTTTCAGATATAAAGCATGTAACATCATTAACGTTGATTTTAACTATTTCTTCATTATAAATACCTGTTAAATCAATGTCAGATGATATAACTAAAGCCTCAATTTCATCAACAAGTTTGTTTCTTTCTTTAGCATATATTAATACCTTTTCTTCTTCAATCTCTTCTATATATGTATAACATTTCATAGGATCACCCTCCTAAGATAAATTATACAATACTAGCAATCATTTTTTAATCTTTTATTAAAGAATAAAATTGTTAATAAACCGAATATAATCATATATCCTAATAAGATTAATAGAAACATTAATCCTCTATCGCTAAATTGATAATATACTATATTACCAAATTCATCAGGTTTTGTATGACAAGCATTAGTAATTACTCTACCTAAATAAACTGAAGGATAAAATGGTAGAACTTCTGCAGTTTTCTCAAAATCCCCCATAGTATCAAGAGGCATCCAAGCACCACCAATTACACCACAAAGTGAAATAAATATTGATGTCACTGCAGGAGCTGATTTTTCATTTAATAATGAAGCTAATATCATTCCAATAAAAATATTAATTGTAATCATTGGTAGCATTTCTACTATTAATAATAAGCTTGCTCCAAAAGATATGAATCCTGTACCTGATATAGCACCAAATATATATCCAAGTATAATGCATATAACAGATTGAATAATTCCAACAATTAAGAATGGAATAAAATATCCAATTATATAATTATAGCTTTTCATAGGAGATGTATATAATCTTTTTAAAAATGCACTTGTTTTATCTTTAGATATTAATAATGATGTTATTAGCATTAGCATAGAATATGAAAACATCATTATACCTGGTATTAAGCTTTTAACCTCAAATATAGGAGTATTTTCTCCAGTAAAATTTAAAATAATTTGAAACATTAAAACCATAAGAATAGGAAATCCTAAACAAAAGATATAAATTAATGGATCTCTTGTCATTTCTTTTAAATTTCTTTTCATAAATACTATAGACTTATTCATTAATTCACACCTCCTACAATCTTAATAAATGCTTCTTCAAAATTAGTTTCATTTGTTTTTTCTTTTATTTCTTTAATAGTTCCTTCAATTAATAAATTACCTTTAGACATTATAGCAACTCTATCACATAAAGCTTCTATTTCTTCTAAATAATGTGAAGTTAATATGATTGTTATTTTACCTTTAAATTTATTAATTATATTCCATAATTCTCTTCTAGCTAAAACATCAAGTCCAAGTGTTGGTTCATCAAGTAATAATATTTTAGGCTTAGATATTAGCCCTAACGCAATTGATAACCTTCTTTGATAACCGCCAGATAAGGTTTTAGCCCTTTGATTTAATACTTCAGTTAATCCTAAATCATTAATTATTTGATCTAAATATATAGAATCATCTTTGTCGTATAATTCCTGGAAAAATTTTAAATTCTCTAATACAGTTAAGTTTTTTGCAACTGCAGTTTCTTGTGGTGAAATATCAATTATTTTCTTTATTTCGTCCATCTGATTTTTGTTATAGCCTGAAATTATAAATTCTCCACTTGTTAAATTTGTTAGGCCTGACAATATTTTTAATAATGTTGTTTTGCCTGCACCATTTACTCCAAGTAAGCCATATAACTCACCTTCATTAATTGAAAGTGATACATTATTTAATGCTCTTAATTTTTTATAATCCTTACAAATATTATTTACTGTAATAATTTCCATTTGCCTCACCTCAGCCTTTATTATATTAATATAAAAGAGAAATTAAATAGATTTGAGGTATTCGGTTGTTTTAATAATGTATTCGGTGAAAAAAGGCCTCATAAGAGGCCATAATTCATATTATTTGTTATTTGCATAAAACAAGGATTTATTTTGATACATCATATCATCTGATTCTTTAACCATTTTTTCTATATCTTTATATTGTTCTAAAGAAAAACTATATCCAACAGCAATCGTATATTTTGTTTCAGATATCTTTTGGTTAAGCTTATCAATTAATTTCATTAATTCTTCTTCTTTCGTTTTTTTACAAATGATAATAAATTCATCTCCACCGATTCTGTAGGCAGATTGTCTAAATGTTATTGCTTGCATTAAACATGAAGCTACTGTACTAATTGCCTCATCACCAGCCGAATGACCTTGAGTATCATTTATCTTTTTTAAACCATTCATATCTATAGAAACTATTGCGGTAATATCACTTGAATTATGTATTGTTGAATAATAAGCTTGACGATTTAATAAGCCTGTAAGTGGATCTTTTTTGGTTAGTCCTAGAATTAAAAAAACATAATATACGAATATTGCAATTCCTAATGTTGTACAGAAAATTTTAGAATATTCTTTTCCAAAGATAAGTGGAAACACTAAACCTGTAAATAAGCAAAATGCTAGGAATGCAATTGGAATAATTTCAATGATTTGTTTATTACTCTTTTTGATTAATACATAGATTAATAAAGCACTATAGCAACCTACAACAACATATGGCAAATATCCTAAAATACCACGAATTAGATTGCCATTTTCATCAATATTAAAAACAATTCCAGTAAATATCGATATGATATCTATAACCATAAGAATGCCCGCAGGAACTATTACATACCAATGCTTTTTCTTAATTGAAGCATATAGGATTAAAGCTATAATAACTGGAGTAGCGCTATACCTAATTGCCACTAAAACTTTTACAAGTCCAAGTAATTCTTTTCTTTCTAATAATAAAAATTCAAAGAATACACAAATGGATAGAAAAAGCACAAAAATGACTAGAATATATAATCTTCTTATCGTTTTCTTTCTAAAAAAAACTGTAATCATTAGCATAATTGTAAATGCCATTAGGACTAAAACCAAAGCCCAATTTTGTAATAGATACTCTTTTAATATTTCCATTTTCCACCCCTCTATATAAAATATTATACTACATTTTTTTTGTGTCAAACAATGCTAATTCTTCTTTAGTCTCACTTTTTATAAAAATCTATCTTTATATTTTATTATTTGTAATATCTAATTCAGTTTCATTTATTATTTCTTCTATTATTTCACATGAATTAATAACCATCATAGGACATAATTGTTCGAATAAATTATTTTTTCTTGCATAATTCTTTCCTTCTTCAGTTCTCATATCACATCCTAGAAAGTCATTACAAATATGTGTTTTGTTTCTTTCTTTAATTCTTTTAATAAATTCATCACATGCATTGTGGGCTTTAATTTTATTAGTTGCTTCAGTAGTTCCATATAGAAAGCCTAAAACCATTAAAGCACCTGTAACAGCTCCACAAGCTTCTCCTTGTCTCATACCTGCACCAAAACAAGATCCTAATTTTAATGCTTGTTCTAAAGAGATTCCACATTCTTTATGGTATGTTGCCAAAATCGATTGTGAACAATGGTAACCATTTTTAAAATATTCTAATGCCATTTCTTTATTTTCCATGATTATTCACCACAACAACATTTATTATCATTTTCATTAGTTTTGCATATATCTAGAAGAAAATATGATAGATCACATATTGCTTTCTTATTTAATGTATAATAGCACCACTTACCATCTTTTTTACAAGTAGTGATATTTTCTTCACATAATAATTTCATATGATGAGATAATGTGCCTTGAGTAATATTTAGTTCTTCTAATATTTTACATGCACATTTTGTCCCATTATCTGATAAATATTTAATGATTTTTAATCTTGTTTCATCACTAATTAATCTAATTCTCTTTATAAAATCTAAATTAGTCATATAATCACTCCTTCGCATTGATGATTATCAATATATTACCATAACACATTGATGAATGTCAATGTGTTATATATAAAAAGACCTCATCAAAAATTGACAAGGTCATTCATACTTATGTTTTATGTCATTTCCTTGCGAGCGACTGTGTCACTTCACATATTGATAGTTTTTATTGTTTTTTACTATCTAAATAAAAACCCAAATAATAGAATGGTAACGTTAATAATTTTTTATCTTCATTATAACCATATTTATTTTGGCTAACTTTAATCGCTAATTCATTTTTATTTATTTCTCTATATTTAAATAGTGAATCTAAACTTCCCTTATTCTTTTTTGCATCAAGAG
>JAEELJ010000005.1 GCA_016288855.1 Acholeplasmatales bacterium | reverse complement strand
TTCGTAGGCTCGGAGATTTTGCTACACCTCTTCCTTCACCCATAGGATTACTCCTAACGGCTTGAGGTTCGCTACACTTGGCGGTAAATACCCGTGACTGGACTTTCACCAGTGAGATTAGTGCCATGCCCGGCACACATTTAAAAAGAACTATGACTTTTAAATCATAGTTCTTTAGTATAATTACTTACTAAACTTATTTTTCAAAACATTCTTTAGAAAGGCAACATACCGTATCAACTGTTTCATATTCAGTCAAACGACTATAAAAAATCATATTATAATTGTTTAATTAAATAAAGTAATTCTTCCTTTGTGGGATTTGGCTTAGTGATTATAGGAATAATTTTTTGTATTTCATCAACACTCTTATCCCACCATTTTAATTCTTCTAATATCTTAATTATTTCATCACTAAATCTCATTTTCTTAATTACGCATGGATTGCCTGCACAGATTGAATATGATGGTAAATCTTTAGTTACTACTGAATTCGCACCTATTATTACACCATCACCAATATGTACACCTGGTAAGATAGTTACATTTTGACCAATCCAGCAATCATTACCAACTATTGTATCGCCTTTAAATGGCAGATCATTAATCTTAGGGGCATCTTGTTTCCAACCATCCATCACATAAAAAGGAAATGTTGTTGCTGCATTCATTTGATGGTTTGCACCATTCATAATAAATTCAACATTATTACCTATTTGACAAAATTTACCAATTATTAATTTATCACCTAAAAATTCATAATGGTGTGTAACTCTAGATTCAAAATCTTTACCACTATAATATGAATAATCTCCAACTATTATATTCTTTCTTGTAATAGTTGGTTTTATATTTTTCATATTATAAAAACCAGCCTTAGGATATGTAAAATCAGGATCTGGTACTTTCATATTTCTTACACCTTTTTCGTCTATAATTGTACTACCTGATGAAGTAGTTAAAGAATCGAATAAATCATTTACCTCAACATCAAACTTTCTAATTAATAATTCGAGCTTATCATGACTCATATCGTTAACGCCTTTTTCTATCTTATTAATAGTAGATCTTGATGTATAACCTAATTCTTTTGCAAATTCATCCTGATTTAAACCAGCTTTTTGTCTTATTTCTTTTACTTTTTCTCCAAATCTATTATCCATTGATTATCACATCCTTATAAATCAATTATAATGTATTTAATATAAATAATCAACAAATCTACAAATTATATTGAATAACAATAATAATAATGTTATCATTAAATTGCCATATTTATATGGTTCATTTCAGGAGGAAGCAACAGAATGAAACACTTCTACTCGGAGGGAACAACGGGTAGTTAGGAGGTATTAGGTGGAATACCTAATAATTCTTATTGTGATAATGGTATTAATCATTATTATCAATAAGAATAGCTATCGTTAGATAGTATCCTAATACGTTGTTTCCTCCAAAATGAGAAAAGGGATGATTGCCGTCATCCCTTTTCGTTTTTCCTAATACGTTGTCCCTCAAGACAATTATAGTATAACATATTTTTATGATAATTCAATAGTGCCCACGTAGACTTATTTTATGTTAGTCTCGTTTGACTAAAAGAATAACATTTGCAACAAACTTAAACATTCGCTTTTGTTATTACAAAATATATTTAATATTAGTATTTGATACGTTATTTACAGTAATAATATTTTTACCATTTTGATTATGATATTCTATATCAATACTATCATCACCAATATCTCCTTCTATATAAGGATTATAAGTTTTTGGGATATAACATTCAAATATATTTGAATGATTAATACTATAAGGTATTATACCTCCTAATACTAATTCTTTATTGTTAACACTACATAATATATTACCAAAGGAATCTTTTACATCAAATGAATTATAATTATTTAAATCTAATTCAATTCTATAATATTCTCCTTTAGTATCATAATCTAATACTAGAGTACTATAATTAGGATCCATTGACATTAAGTGAGCAACAACAACATCAGGAAAATGTCCTGATACAATTACGTTTAAATTATTTATATTTGCAAATGTCGGAATAATATTATCATTATTTATAATCATATTTTTCATAACTTCTAACAAATATTTAATACTATCTTTAGTATCATCATCTAATTCAGAACCTAATTTATTATATATTTCTTCAATAATAGGCATAGCCTCATTACTAAAATTATTAAAATCCTCTTCTAATGATTTAACTATTTGATTTATCTTGCCATTTAGAACTAATACTAAGAAATATGATTGTAATGATTTAGTTTTACTTAAATCCTTAGTTACGGTTTCTAAAACTGAAGCAAAAGCCTTTTGGAAATAATTAACATATAATGTTCTATCATTTATTCCATATTTCGAAAGTCCTTCAAATAAGTCCTTCATAAATATACCTAAAGGGTAATTATATTTATTAGTATCATTTATTGATGATATTAAAGAAGTTTTTGTATAATCCTTAGTATAATTTACAAATTGATCTAGCATATAACCACCTGTTTCATTAACATATACTAAATTATTACATATTTCTTTAACTCTAGATATATTATTCATATAATCCTTATCAGTAAAGCTAGAAGATAAAACAATATCAGTACCATATCTTTGGAATCCTAAATCCTCAGGTGCTATATAGGTAATAAAATCATTTGGATTAACGATATTAAATATATTATTATATTTTTCATCTCTTGGATTATTATTAATACCTGCTGCCTTAGGTGATTCATATGTATATGTGTAAATATCTTCTTTTTTTATTGTGACATTAGGAATTATTTCAATATCATCATATATTGCATTATCAAGTGCTGATGTTAATAAATAAGCTAATGCGCCAGCACGAGAGTATCCTGATGCCCAAAGCATAATATCGCCTTTAATATTATATTTACCAATATATGTTTTTAAGTCATTAAGTAATGTTAGACTTGATTCCTTTAATCCTTCTGCATCAGAATTATTATCACCTAAAATCATATTATTAGCCCATTCTTTTGAGCCATATTTAAATCCTTTAGTAGATAAGCAAACCATAGTTTTTTCGCCAATCTTCTTATTTGCAAAAATTGTACCTTGGCTTACTTCAGTAGCATAGTCAAAATATCCACTATTTGCCCAGATATCCTTATATCCCATAGATTCAAACATGCTTTTAGCATTTCCTAAAATTTTATCATTACTAACCTCATCTAAATCAGGTGTAATGGCAATACAAAGCTGGCATGATAATGTAGAAAGACTAGCATTATATTCAGTTGATGGGTTCTTAAAATAATCATCATTATAATATGCCTTAGATTCATAATTATTATCTAGCATATAGCATCTAAAATTAAAAGAGTCACCTTCTTCTTTGCTACAAGATAATAAAACAACACCTATTGCTAACCCAATTAATGATGATAATAGCATTCTTTTTTTCATACTTTTATTATAATTTATTTCATTTTGATATTCAAATAATTAAAAAAGCCTTAATGAAATATTCATTAAAGCTTAAATATTTATGCAAAGAAATACTTTGTTCCACTATTAAATTCTAAATATATTCTATTAGATTTCAAATAAGCATTTCTTAATTTATCATAATAAAAATCACTCTTAGTTATTTTTTTTCTTCAATATATCATAACACAAAATAACAGTTCTATCATATTTAATACCATCTTCATTAATGCTATTTATTTCTTTTTATTACATATATAGCACATATTATTACATTTATTAGATTCAAAGCCAAAATAATTTAGTATTTGCTGATGAATACATTTATATGATAAACATAAAGAAACCATTTTATCTAATTTCTTATATCTATCATTTTTTATTCTATTTTCTTCTTTTTTATCATCATTAGTTATATTATCAATAAAATAATTAATTGTTTCTATATCTTTCTTATCAAATAATATTATAGCTTCCGCGTATTTATTATCACGTGATGCTCTACCTGTTTGTTGTGAAAAATCTTCTATTGATTGAGGCATATCATATTCTATTACATATCTTATGTCAGGTATATCAATTCCCATTCCAAACGCGTTTGTTGAAACAATTATATTTTTAGTACCATTACTAAAATCATTTTGATTCTTTATTTTTATATCACTATCTAATCCACCATGATATAATGTCACATTAAAACCTATACATTTTAATGTATTATATACTTCTTCTACAGTTCTTATTGTAAGGCAATAAATAATACCCTTTACATTCTTATTTTTATTAATGTATTTAATTAATTCTTTATTCTTATTATTTGTCTTTATTACATCATAATATATATTCTTTCGATCACATTCAATTAATATTACCTTAGGATTAATAAGCCCTGCAATTAAAGAAATTCTTTCTACTGTTTCTTTTGTTGCGGTAGCAGTTAAGGCAAGCATTTTAGGTCTATACCCTAAAGTTTTAATAAATTTAGGGGCATTAGATAAGCTTTTTCTAAAATCCTCACTCCAAAGTAGGGTATGTGCTTCATCAAATACTATTAAAGATATTTTTATATTCTTTATGTTATTTAAAAATAATCTAGATTCTAATCTTTCTCCTGCAATAAATAATATTTTAATCTTACCATTTTTTATCTTTAAATAGACATCATTTATCATATATTCATCCATTAATGAATTAATATATTCTGCTTTTATTCCTTTCTTTTTTAAATTATTTACCTGATCCTGCATTAAAGATATTAATGGTGTAATTACTATAGTAATCCCTTCTAGCATCATTGCTGATACAACAAATGTTAATGATTTACCATATCCTGTTGGAAGTAACGCAATTGTATCAACACCACTTAATACTTGATCTATTACTTCTTCTTGTTCTTTTTTTATATTATTAAATCCAAAGTATTCATTCACTATTTCTAATTTATCCATACAATCTTTTTAACATAAAAAAAATTTAAGTCAAATTATTTATAAAAACAAAAAAGAGATAACAATTTAATATAATAATCTGTTATCTCTTTTAGAAAAAATTCTTATAATCTTTAAAAATATCCATGTATATTTTTTCATACTTTTTAGTATTTCTACCCATATTATTTATCTTAGAATAAAGTATGTCCTTATGTCCATGAGCTATTTTTATAGTTTTGATATAAATATCATTATTAATTAAGCCTAAGAATTCAATATAATTAAAAAATACAATAGGTGGAAACATCATTCTACAGTTTCTTTCTAATATATTTTCTAAATCATTCAAAAACACTTCTGATTCTGTATAATAAGATACAATACTACCACTAGTATATGTATCCTTAATTATATTCTTAACTCCACTAACAATGATTTCATTATAAGCTTGAATAATATCCGATTCAAGTATTTTAATAATTCTATCCTGTGCCCTATATTCTACATTCGCATCATAACCATCTAAGAATTTTTTTATTCCACCTAATATCATATCAGCAATAAGCTCATATGGTATAGTATCATAAATTAGATTTAATTCTGTCTTATGGTATATTTCTTCAATTATACCTTTATTCTTTTGAATAGAAGGTTCAATATAAAGGCTCATAAAATAATCACATTTTTTAGTAAATGAAGATGAAACTATCATTGTATCTGATATAAATATATAATCCTTCATCTTTAATTTAGCTAATTGATTTAATATTCCTTTTACGACATAAGGAATATAATAGCACCCTTTATATTTAGCTCCATAAAGCTCTTTCATCAATATGTTTGTTTCATCTAAGAATTCTTTAATTATATATGGCTGATTATCAGTTAGAATATATATTTCATTAAATTTTTCCTTTTCTAATGTTACCTTAGAAAAATATTCTAAGGCTTCTTCTAGATAGCTTCCAAGCTCTCCTTTATAAATAGTTAAGGAAGTAAATGGAATATTACCTTTAGTATATGGTCTTTCATTAGGCAAAAACTCTAATTTAATTGAATTTTTCTTTACTGTCGTAAAATCACCCGTAAAATCCTTAAAAGGCTTTAGTTCTTCATATTTTTGACCATTCTTTCGAATGATTTTAACTCTATCATTAATGAATGCGATAAATATAGAAATCATACTAAATTCTCGCCTTCTTTCATTAAATAATATGAAACATCTTCCATTTTTTTCATATCCTTATAAAAGAAATGCCCTACTAATATTTTCACACTAGAATTAAAATGAGAAAAGAATAAAACATAATCATTCATTGATATATGAAGTCCTATATTATAATCATTATTGTATTCCCTAAACAATACACTTGATAAATATATTCCCTCTTGGCTTTTATATAAATTATTATTATCCACTCTGATTTTTAAGCTTACAAATGGTTCATATCCTTCCTCAATAAGAATATCTAAGAACCATTCAAGGTCTCCCTCGTAATAAATCTTTTTCTTATCATCTAACTCAATACCTAAGTATTTTGCAATCATAACACACTTTTCAGCACGTGCGTTAATATAGAATTTATCATATGTCTCAATCATTTTTTTGATATGAGATAATGATTGCTTCTTAAAATCATTTCTTAATACATTAGTACCATCTATTAATAAATAATCAGCATAAATATTATCAGGTAAAATATATGATAATAACTTAGAATTTGGATAAAAGTTAATATCTCCTGTATAAAATATCTTCTTTTCTCCATCAAGTAATATCATTGAAGAACCAAATGTATGACCAGCTTGATATAATGTTAATTTAAAATCAGTATAATCATATTCAGTATCAAATAACAATTCTTCTATTTTAGATAATCTAATAATTTTCATTTGAATATTATCAGTTTCTATTAAACCATGTGATAATAAGCCTAGTATTATTTTTTTAGTAGTACGTGTTGCAATGATTCTTGCATCATTTCTTAGTTTTAGACAATCATTTATTAAACCATATATATGGTCCATATGTGAATGAGAAATAAAAATAAGGTCTATAGACTTAAGCTTAATCGGATCATTAATAGGAGTACCATAATCAAGCATTATATTTTTATCATTTAATGTTAAATAATATGATGTGATTTTGGGCTCCTTTTCATTTGATAGAAAGCCTAGAATCCTCATTTTATCCTCCTAAGTAAATTACTTATTAGATAAAACAAAATCCTTTAATTGTTCATATGGAACAAATCCTACACTTTTAGCCTTTAATTCACCTTTTTTAAACAAAAGTAAGGTAGGTATAGATGATACCTCATATTTTTCAGCTAACCCTTCATTTTCATCGACATCAACCTTACCAACAGAAACTACACCCTCATTAACTAGCTTTTCAAGCTCTGGCGCAAGCATTCTACATGGGCCGCACCATGTTGCCCATAAATCAATTAATACTACCTCTTCTGAATTAACAAACTCAGCAAAATTTTCCTCATTTAAATGTTCTAATCTCATAAACTTACCTCCTTATACATTTAAATATTTATTATTAATAGCATATAAATGCTTAATAATTAATGTTCCTTGTGCTTATAATCTAATGTAGAAACATCTATTTCATCAATGAAATTAGCACCCTTCATAGAATCAGGCTCATTAGCCCAAACCTCACCATTAGTATTTAATTGCTCTGATGCTAAAAATAGCATTATTGCAGCACAATTTGATAAATTTAAACTTCTTATCTTATCTGTAGTTGGGATTCTATAGCAATCCTTAAGATTATCCTTTAGGATATCATATGCAATCCCTGTAGATTCCGCACCAAATATTAAATATATTGGCATGTCATCCTTTGTATCTTCTTTAAAATTTATAGAAGATGGTGATTTATGTCCATATCTTGTTAAGAAATAATAATGACCTGGATTCTTTTCCTTAAAGTCATTAAAATCCTCATAAACATGGTAATCAACATAATCAAAATAATCAACACAGCTTCTTCTCATTCTTTTTTCATCTAGAGTAAAGCCTAATGGCTTAATTAGATGCAAAGAAGCATTAAATCCTACACAGCTTCTCATAATATTTCCAGTATTTTGTGGAATTTCTGGATGATATAAGCATACATTAATCTTAGCCATAATAAAACCTCTTTTATAATACTTCCTCACCAGTTAAGGTATATGCATCTGAATCTAAAACCTTAACCTTAATTCTTTCACCTAGTTCAAGCTCTCTTCTTGATGCAACATATATAACACCATCAATATCATCAGGTGCAAACATATAATTTCTTGCAAGATACATATATGATTCTTCATCATAACCAATGATGAAGCAATCATCTAATATCATGCCTTCCTTTTCCTTATTTAAGGCCTCTGATACCTTCATCTGATGATCCATTAATTCTTCATATCTTCTTTGCTTAACATTCTCTTTTATAGTATTTGGATACTTAGTTGCAGGAGTACCCTCTTCTAGTGAGAATGTAAATGCGCCAAGACGGTCAAATTTAACATCCTCAATGAATTTAACCATATTAGAAAAATCCTCTTCTTCCTCATAAGGGAAGCCAACAATCATGGTTGTTCTAAGAATAGCATCAGGCATTAATGTTCTAATTTTTTTGAACATTTCAAGCATATATTCTCTTGAGCCTCTTCTTAGCATCTTCTTTAAAATCTTATCCTCACTATGTTGGATAGGTATATCAAAATAATGCATAATTTTAGGCTCTTTAGCCATAAAATTAATTAATTCATCAGTAACAATATCTGGATATAAATATAATAATCTAATCTTAAAATCACCAGGTATTTGACATAAGCTCTTTAATAGGTCAACAATCTTTAGCTTTCGATATATATCATATCCATATTTAGTAGTATCTTGTGAAATTAAATTAATTTCATAAGCACCTTCTAATACTTCTTTTTTTACCTCTTCAGTAATATCTTCAATTGTTCTTGATTGTAGATTACCTCTAATTAAAGGAATAGCACAAAATGCACAACGGTTTAAGCACCCCTCACTAATTTTTACATAACGCATATAATTAGGAGTTGAATAAACTCTATCTAAGGAATTAATTTCAGTATCATAATCATATTTAGAATTACAAACATCATTTAAAATCTTTGCTAAATCCTTATATTCCTCTATTGCAATAAAGCGATCTACTTCTGGCATAAGCTTAGAAATTTCATCCTTATATCTTTGTGCTAAGCATCCACATACAACAAGCTTAGCATTAGGTTGCATATTTTCCTTTAAGCTAAATATTGTATCAATAGCTTCTTTTCTTGCAGATTCAATAAATGCACATGTATTACAAATAACTAAATCTGCCTCATTAATATCACTTACAATATTCATCTTCTTTTTTACTAATCCTAAAATCATTTCAGAATCAACTTTATTCTTAGCACAGCCTAAGCTTACCATATAACAATTCATATAAATTACCTCTTTTTTAAATAGTTAAAATCCAAGATAACACGCCCAATCCAATTGAAAGAATGAATAACAATAAACCTAATAAAACATTTCTTCTCTTAAAGAAAACAATTGATAAAACTAAGCCTAATGCCATAGGACCAACTACTGAGATTAAATATTCTAAATTACCTTTAATCTCAAATCCAAGCATCCCTACAAGCTTAGTTAAATTAAAGCCTACTACTCCTAAAGAGCCAACCATTGCGCCAAAAGTAACAAATGATACCACATTTGGAATAATGAATGTTCTCTTTAATACCTTATAAACCTTAAAGCCCTTCTTTTCTTGCTTATATAATTCAAATTCTTCTTCTGGAGTTAATATATTCTTATATCTAGAATCAACAATAAATATAACCTCATTTAAGTCATGAATACCATTCTTAACAATAATTAAGAATAGAATAGATGCAATTAAATTAACTAAAGAAATACCACCTGCTACAAGGAATTTCTTTATTGTTCCTTCCTTCATTGTTGCAGGCCCTGTAAACTTTTCTAAAACAAATACTGATACTAATGCTAATGAACCAATAATAGATAAAATAAGTAAGAATATAGCTAAAGACTTTAGCTTAGTAAATACTTTAGTTTTTAATTCTACATCATGTCCTATATTAATATCTCTAACATCAATCATCTCACGAATATTAACATCATCATCTGCGATATTAGGATCAACATTAACATCATCATTATCAAATTCACTAATTAATGCATTTGCCTCTGAAATACTAGAATCAGATTCAACTCTTACAATATCCTCTTCCTTTAGTGTATTATCAACAGGTCTACCAGTTAATGGGTCAATCTTAACCCCATTAGCATCTTCCTTACCAGTATATGGATTAATTGTAACAACCTTACTCTTAGCCTTGTTAAATGAAGCCTTAAGCTCATCATTTTCTTCTGGATGATATAGCTTAATAGCTCTACCATTCATATAAGCTAGGGTAATATATGTCATCGCATAAGGCTTTGTAAAGCCATATAATTCACTAGAGAATTTATTTTTAACTATAATAGATCCATTCTTATATAATGTAACAAAATTTAAATAATTTAAGTAAATTTCTCTATGTAGGTCACATAATAAATCTAGTGAAATATCATCTAATTCATGATGTAATACCTTAATCTTATATTGCTTATAAATGTTACCAACATTTTCTAGATTCTTAAAAGTTTGCTTTGCATCCTTTTTAACAATCATATACTTATCAAGATTATCAAGTAACCATTCATAGAAAGTATCTACTAATAGCTTTCTTAATAAATCCTCATCAGTTTCATTCATTCTTCTTAAAGCTTTAATTGTATAGAATATTGGATTAACCTCATTTGCAATCTCAATACCAACCTTAAATCCAAGCTTATGAGATATTGCAAGCATAAAATTGTCTGATGCCATTACCTTAGATGCTCTTCTAAAGCATTCATCACCATTTATTGCAATAGATGAAACCTTACCATTAAGTGAATCAGTTAAGCTGAAATTATAATATGTTGTTAAGAAAGTATATGTAAAATCCTTATCAAAATATCTTTCTAGATAATATGAATCCTTTACAAGCTTTTGATCTGTATATGGAAGCTTAGCATATGTTCTTGAGATACCATGATCCTCTAAGAATAAATATAATGCATTATCCTTATCATTACCATATAGTTTAAAACGAGCTAGGAATTGATCAAATGATAATGGCTTACCACATATATAAACCTGCTTAGGATCATGAGTATCATACATAAAAATAAAGAAAGTTAATGCATTATTTTTATATTTTGAATAAGTAATTATTCTTAAGAATTCCTGAGCCTGCTCACGATTTTTAGTCTTTCTTATAAATTTATATATTTTTCTTGCGTTTTTATAGATATCATTTACTCCAAGGTCAAAGTCTTTAATATAAGCTTTAACTAATTCTTCTAGAGTATTATATCTTTCACCATTAAATAAATAAGGCTTCATATACCCTCCTATAGATTATCTGAATCCAATATTATTGTTACTGGTCCATCATTTAGTAATTCTATTTTCATATCAGCACCAAATATACCAGTTTCTACTTTAATTCCGTTACTTCTTAGTAATTCTACAAAATCTAAGTAATATTCATTAGCTTTATCAAATTCCATTGCATCAGTAAAACCTGGTCTATTGCCATGTCTTGCATCAGCATATAGGGTGAATTGTGAAATCAAAAGAATTGAACCATTAGTCTTCTTTATGTCTAGATTCATCTTTCCTTCACTATCCGAAAAAACTCTTAAGCCTATAATCTTTTTAAGCATTTTTTCAAATACTTCTTTTCCTTCACCTTTTTTAAAACCAACAAGTGCCATATATCCATTATCAATTTTACCTGTTATTTTTCCATCAACAGTACATGATGCATGGCTAACTCTTTGTAATACTACACGCATTTTATAGATTATCCCTTTCAATGTTATAAATTGATTTAATCTTCTTTAGGTTAACAATCAAATGTTCTAAATCTAATAATGTTTGACACATTACCTTTAATTTAACAATTGTTGTTAGATTATCATTGTTCTTAGCGTTAATTGCTAAAATAGACATTCCAGATGATGTAACAACATTCATTACATCAAGTAATAGGTTCATATCTGATTTTGATTCAATCTTAATTGCAACAGGATATTTTCTTGTTATATTTTCACTCCACTTTAATGGAATTAATCTTTGAGATTCAAAACCACTTATGTTGTTACAATTGATATGGTGTACAACGATACCATTACCCTTTGTAACATAACCAACTATCTTATCCCCTGGAATAGGGTTACAGCATGAGCCTAAATGAAGCATAGGGTTAGGTAGACCTTCTACAATAACACCTGTCTCACTATTAGTTTCAAGCTGCTTTTGACTCTTTTCAATTTGACGATTAATTGCAGTATTTGCATCAATATCAACATCACCTAAATATTTAGCAACAACAGTCTTAGGTGATAAGTTACCTTTCGCAACCTCTTGATATAAATCCTCAAGACAATTGATATTATTCTTATAGAATGTTTGTCCTGCAAATTCATCATTTAATAAATAATTTTTTACCTTTTGGGCAGTAAATTCATTATCTACAGCCTCTTTACCTCTAGCAAGTAATACATCCTTATTTTGCTTATTCAAGAATGATTTAATCTTATGTCTTGCATGAGATGTTCTAATAATCTTTAACCAGTTTTCACTTGGACCGAATGAATTCTTATTAGTCTTACATTCAATAATATCTCCAGTTTCTAAGTGATAATCAAGTGGTACTATATGATTATTAACTATTGCACCAACTAAGGTATTACCAATATTTGTATGAATCTTATATGCAAAATCAATTGGTGTTGAGCCTTGTGGTAAGTCAATAACCTTACCATCTGGTGTATAAACATAAATAGTTTGAGAAGCTAAGATATCTTCTTTTATTGATTCTACATAATCATCAGCACCATTATTAGAATCATCCTGATCCTCATTGAATTTTAATAATGTGCCATACCATTTTAATTTAGATGCAATTTCAAATTGCTCACGCTCTTTAGAATATGTTGTATTTTCCTTATAAGCCCAGTGTGCAGCAACTCCGAGTTCTGCAATATCATCCATAGCTTTTGTTCTAATTTGAACCTCAAATGTAAATCCATTAGATGAAATAACTGTTGTATGTAAAGACTGATACATATTTGGCTTAGGTACTGCAATATAATCCTTAAATCTCTTTGGAATTGGAGTATAGTTTGCATGAATTAATCCTAATGCTTGATAGCATTCAGGAATAGATTCAACAATTATTCTAATTGCTAAAATATCATAGATATCCTTAAAATCCTTATTCTTTGTTACCATTTTCTTGTAAATAGAATAAATATTTTTAACTCTACCCTTAATGTCATATTTAGAAACATTATTAGTATCAAGTATCTTTCTTATTTCAGCAATAGTCTTATCTACATTAGACATTCTAACTGTAGAATCAGTTTTTAATAATCCTACAATTCTTGAATATTCTTTTGGTTCAACATACTTTAAACATGTATCCTCTAATTCTGCTTTAATAACGAAGATACCTAGCTTTGATGCTAATGGAGCATAAATTTCTAATGTTTCTTTTGCAATTCTAACCTGCTTTTCGGGTATCATTGCATCAAGTGTACGAATATTATGTAGTCTATCTGCTAATTTAACAATGACAACTCTAATATCCTTTGCCATAGCAAGTAGCATATGCTGATGGTTTTGAACCTGCTTTTCTTCTAACGAAACAAACTTTAATTGATTAACCTTTGTTACACCATCAACAATGATTGCAACATCACGATTAAATTCATGTTCAATTTGTTCAATTGTATAAGGAGTATCTTCTACAACATCATGTAATAATCCTGCACATAATGTATCTGGGCCAACACGAAGCTGGGCAAGAATTGCAGTAACATTAAGTGGGTGGATAATATAAGGTTCTCCACTCTTTCTTTTCTGGTCCTTATGCATTTCTGCCGCAATGTCGTATGCCTTTTGTATCATGGCAAGTGATTCAGAATTATGAATATATTGAGTTATTATTGTCATTAACGCTTCTATTGTGTCATAATTTTTAAATGCCATAATTCTAAGCCTCCTTTAAGAAAAAATATATTATATAATATTATAACATATTATTTAGGTACAATACACATAAAAAATGAAAATTTTCATCAATTAAAAATAAATAGTTTTTGGATTATTATTTATAATAAAAACACTTTATGATAGAATTTATTGTAGGTGATAGAAATGAAACCATTAGCTTATAGAATAAGACCTAAAAAATTCGAAGATATTGTTGGCCAAGACCACCTTGTTGGTCCTCATGGCGTTATTAAAAAAATGATTGATCAGGATAAGCTTTTTTCAATGATTTTATATGGTTCTGCAGGATGTGGTAAAACATCAATTGCTGAAATCATTGCATCATTATATCCTACATCTTCTTTTTCATTTAACGCATCTATAGACAATAAAGAAAAGCTAAAAGATATAGCTCAATCAACTAAATATTATGAAAATACAGTATGTATAATTGATGAAATACATAGAATGAATAAGCAAACACAGGATTTCTTATTACCATATATGGAATCAGGGGCATTAATTGTTATAGGGCTTACAACAGAAAATCCATATCGTGCAATTAATCCAGCAATAAGAAGTCGTTGCCATATTTATAGAATGAATGAGATTTCTATTTCTGATGTTATGAATTTATTAAAGAAAACATCTAAGGATGAAGGATTATATATTCTTGATGATGAAATATATAAATATATTGCAACTGCATCATCATCAGAAATAAGAACAGCACTTAACATGCTTGAGATAGTAAATCTAATGGATAAGGATGAAATCAATATAGAATCAGTTTCTAAAACAATTGGTAAAAAAGCATTCCTAATTGATGAAAAAGGGGAAAACTTCTACGACTGTGCATCAGCAATGATTAAATCAATTAGAGGTAGTGACCCTGATGCTGCATTACATTACCTTGCAAGATTACTAAAAACTGAAGATATTCAGTTTATAGGAAGAAGATTATTATGTAGTGCATATGAGGATATAGGACTTGGTAACCCAGGTGTTGGACCTAGAGTATATGCTGCAGTTGAAGCAGCACTATATTTAGGATTACCTGAGGCAAGATTACCCCTAGCTTACGCTGTTGTTGATCTTGCAACATCCCCAAAATCAAATTCAACCTATGTTGCAATAAATAATGCTATTTCTGATTTAGATAATCTAGTTAGCATGAAGATTCCACCACACATTTTAAACAAAGAATTAAAAAGTGGGAAATATGAATATAAATACCCTCATGATTACGAAAATGATTATGTTCACCAGCAATATATGCCTGATGAATTATTAGGAAAAATTTATTATACTCCATATAATACTGGCCAATATGAAAGAGGCATTAAAAAGTTTATGGAGGAATTAAAATCCCATCCAGATAAAAAGAAAGAGGCTGTAAAAAAATAACAGTTCTGTAAAAGATAAAAAAATAGGTTCAAACCTAGAGTGTAATCTGGGAATGAACCTATTTTTTTGGTATAATTTAAGTATGGAAAACTTAGTGAATTCAAACTTAAATTATACTCA
>JAEELJ010000037.1 GCA_016288855.1 Acholeplasmatales bacterium | reverse complement strand
TTCTCCTTGTCCTACATTTGTCTACAATTATAAATTATAATGTAGGTGTATTAAGAATGAATTTGCAACGGAATTCATTTGATACCCTCCCTATTATTAAAACCATGGTTAATTCCATGGCTTTTAATTTTATTGTAATATTTTTTTATATAGATTATAATTAATCTATAGTATATGCTGGAGGTATTATATGGAAGATTTAGAATTTGTAGATATTTATTATATTGATTTAGGTGCTGATAGAATTAAATGCTTATATATTAATGCATCTAAGAAGATGTATCAAATAAAATATTTTAGTGATGATGATATTAATGATGTTCAATTTAATGCATCAATGATGAAGCAAGAAATATTTGATGCGTTAGTATTAGGTTTAAGCAAGAGTGGATTTACGGAAGTAAAATAATATGGAATTTAATATTAACTATGAATATATAAATAATACTGGTAAGAATAATATATTTACCTGCTGGTATATGCCAAAAAGTGATAAGGATAAATACCCTTTAGTAATAATTAGTCATGGATTTATGGCTAATTACCAAGCACTAGCTAATTTTGCAGTGTATTTAGCTGAAAAGGGTGTAATGGCTTTAACATTTGATTTTTGTGGGGGTTCATCTTATTCTAAATCAGAAGGTGAATTTACTTCTATGTCAGTACTAACTGAAGAAGATGATTTAGAAAGAGTAATAGAATTTGCTAAAACAAAAGATAATGTTGATACTAATAACATATTCTTACTTGGTGAATCTCAAGGGGCAGTTGTTTCAAGCTTTGTTGCAGCAAAAAGATTAGATATTAAAGGCTTAGTATTATTATATCCATCATTTGTATTATTTGATGATATAAGAGATATGTATAAGGATATTAATAACTTACCTACTAATTGCTATATGCTAGGATATAAGGTAGGAAGAAATTATATAACTGATATATATAATATCAATCCTTTTGATGTTATAAAGGATTATAAAAATCCTGTATTAATAATACATGGAACAAAGGATACAATATCACCAATCGATTATAGTGAGGTTGCAATAAAATATTTAAATCCTAAAAGTGAGCTTTTACCAATTGATGGTGCCGCACATGGATTTAAAGAAAATGAAATACAAAAAGTATATGATAAATTTATAGTATATTTAGCAGGAAGAATTCTTAATAAATAATTTAGGCTATATTTATTTAAAAATATGTATTATAATACTAATGTATTTTTTTGGAGGGTTTATATATGGAAGATAAAAAAATAATAGGTATGAAATTTAATATACTAATGGGTCTACACTGGATTCTATTCCCATTTGGAATTGTTGCTTTAGCTGTTGATCATGATAAAATGACAAGAGATGAAAAACTACAAATTGTGCAAGTATTTATCTTTGATGCAATTGGAACGATTTTCTCAACTGCTGCAGCAATCCTAGCAACTGTATTTGCATTTGTACCAGTATTAAATGTTATTTTCTTAATTACTGAAGCTGCAATTGGCTTATTCTTCTTTATTCTATTCTTAATCTATATGATTAATGCATTCATGGGTAATTTATATGAAGTACCAGTTTGCTACAACATGGCAAAAAGCTTCGTAAAAGAAGATAATTCAGTTAAATCAGATAAAGATCATGATACTGAAGTTAAAGTAGATATTGTAGAAGAAGACGATAAAAAAGATAATGAATAATTATAAATCCCCACTCTAGGGGATTTATTTTTTTATATATAAATTAAAATAATTTGCGTATTTTTATAATTTAATGTAGAATAGATGATACTATAAGGAGATTATTATGATTGAAATAAAAAAGTCAATTACTCCACTAAAGGAAGTAATGAAGGATTTTGGAATTAAATTTAACGAAATAGGAATTAAGAAGGACGATGGAGGAGTTGATTTCCTTCATGGTGTATGTGGACTTGAAATAGATGGAATGCCATTTGAGCTTAATGTTGCAGTATTTACTGAAGGATTTATGGAAGTATCATTTAGATTCTTTAGATTATTAGATTCAGTTGATGCTTATAAAGCATTAAATGAATTTAATACTCAAGGATATTTTAATGGATATACAGAAGATGATAGATTCTTAGTAATATATAGATGTGATCCTAAAATTAAGGATATTGATGAAGCAAAGGATTTCTTAGCATATACTTTAAACGCATTTACCTTTGACAAGGTAAAAGAATCATTTAATAATGTTTCTAAGTATTTAGAAAATCCAAGTGCTAACTAATTGGAAGAAGGGATAGTATGGAGCTTACTAATATATTAGATATATGTGATGTGATATATGAATATGGTACATATATATCTATTAATGAAATTGTTAATGATACAAATATAGATAGAAAGATAGTAAGTGAAGTATTATCTTTACTTACTGAATATGAAATTATAGAAAAAAATAACAATAAATATAAGGTGAAGATGGAATATTCGGACGCTTATGATACTATTATTTCAAAATATAAGTGATAATGAAAATTATCACTTTTTTTAATACTTTTTTGGTGTAAAATTGAATAATTTTGTATTATAATAACTTAGGTATTTGGGGAATTAAATTATTATATAAATGGAGATTTAATTTCAATGCAAAAATTAACTAAAGCTAAAAAGGTATTATTAATAGTATTAATAGTAGAAATAGTATTAGTACTAGCATCTATATTCACATTATCAGTATATTCTTCAGGATCTTATGAAGCTATAAGTATTAAAGATTATACTAAGTCAAATGATTATGTTGATATAGAATATAAAAATAATAATTTATATTTTAGGCCAACTGATGAAAATATTAATAAAAAAGAAAAGGGTTTAATATTTTACCCAGGTGGATTAGTTGAAAAAGAAGCTTATTCACCAATAATGTATGAATTATCATTAAGGGGATATTACACAGTTATTATTGATATGCCATTTAATTTAGCTTTATTTGGTAAAGCTAAAGCAAAATCAATTTTAAATGAAGAATCTAATATAGATTGGTATATAGGTGGACATTCACTTGGTGGTGCAATGGCATCTTTATTTTATTCTTCTAATATGGATAAGATTAATGGTTTAATACTTATGGCTGCATATTCTACTAAAAATATAACTTCTGGTAATGTATTATCAATTAAAGGAAGTAACGATAAGGTATTAAATATAGATAAATATAATAAATATAAATCTATGCTACCTTCTAAAACAGAATATGTTGAAATAGAAGGTGGTAACCATTCTTATTTTGCATCATATGGTATGCAGAAGGGGGATGGAGACGCAACTATCACAAAAGAAGAACAATGGAATATTACAGTAAACTCAATAATTAGTTTCATGAATAAATAAGCCTATTAAGGCTTTTTTATATATCTTAAAAAAATATTAAATTGGGTATTGATTTAAAAAAATTGCTGTGCTATAATAAACGGGCGTGTTGATAACGCATCGGGAAATAGCTCAGCTTGGTAGAGCGCTTGGTTTGGGACCAAGATGTCGCAGGTTCGAATCCTGTTTTCCCGACCATCTTAATATGCGCGTGTAGTTCAATGGTAGAACCTTAGCCTTCCAAGCTAATGACGAGGGTCCGATTCCCTTCACGCGCTCCAATAATAAATTCTAGCTTTAGTACTTATGTATTAAAGCTTTTTTTATATTTTAAAAAAGAATTATGTCTATTATACTCGACAAAAATTAGCGAATATTGTATAATATATTCGACGGAGGCGGTACATATGGATAAATCTACATTAAAAAAAATAATATATGACCAACATCAAGTAATAAAAGATGCTGTTATTGTCGAAAGAACTATTGAGCTAGAGAAGAATGCTAACTATGTTTTGGTAGGCTTAAGGCGTGTTGGCAAAACGACGTTGCTGTATAAAAGGGTTCAGGATTTAATAAATGAAGGAGTTGAGTGGAATCAAATCATCTATATTAATTTTGATGATGAGAGACTAATTGACTTTAAATTGGAAGATTTTGATGATATTTTACTTGTCGCAGATGAAATGTCACCCAAAAAACATTATTTTTATTTCGATGAAATTCAAAATATTGATTATTGGGAGAAATTTGCGATTAGAATTGCTAATCAAGGCTATAAAGTTGATATAACTGGTAGTAATGCCAAAATGTTATCAAATGAAGTGGCTTCGAAGTTAGGTGGTAGATATATAACAAAAGAAATATTACCTTACTCATTTGAAGAATATTTAAGAGCAAATAATGTTTTTTATGAAGCATATTCAAGCAAAGATATCGCGGTAATCAATAATCTTTTAGAACAGTATTTCATTTATGGTGGTTTCCCCGCTTCAATAGAATTCAAAAACAAAAGAGAGTATGTTTCAAGCGTATATCAAAAAGTTTTATATAATGATATCATTACTCATAATAAAGTTAGAAATGAAAACGGAATGAAATTATTAATTAAGAAAATAGCTGAAACTATTATGCATGATATTTCTTATACAAAACTTCAAAATGTAATAACAAGTATTGGTTATAAAATATCGAAGGATATAATAATTGATTACTGTGAGTATATAAAATCGTCTTTTTTGGTTTTTACTATTGAAAACTATTATGCATCTTTTGTAGATAAGAATAGTAATCCTAAATATTATTTCAGAGATAATGGGGTTTTAAATCTATTCATCGATGGTAAAAAAACTTCACTATTGGAGAACATTGTTGCAATAAATTTATATAGAAATAATTATGAACTCTTCTATTTAAAAGGAAATAAAGTTGATGTTGATTTTTATTTGCCAAACAATAATACTTTGATTCAGGTTACGTATTCGTTAAATAATATAGAAACCTATGATAGAGAAGTTTCTAGTTTAATCAATTATGCAAATGAAGTAAAAGAAGAAACAAAACTGATCATAGTTACATATGACGAAAAGAAGGAAATAAATATTAATGATAAAACTATACATGTTATTCCTATAAAAGATTTTTTATTAAATAATTATTGAAATGAAAAATAGTTCATGGCTTTAGTACTTATGTATTAAAGCTTTTTTACATTTTAAAATGTCGATTTGCCACAGAAAATATTATAAAACAAGATTAACTATGGTAAATTGACATTCTATTGTATAATTAAATTAGTTTTGGGAGATTAAATATGGATACTAAAGAGAAGATACATAATATAGATATATTATTTATAATATCCCTATTTCTATTTGGAATAGGTTCTTTAGTGTGCGTAAAGCCAATAATACATGGAGATTTAGTAATTAACGATGGTAAAAACACTATAGGTAATTTCATGTTTATAACTATAATGTTATATTGCATTTCTTCATTTGCATGCTACCTTATCGGTATGTTTAAAGAGATTGGGTATAACTTAAGTAGTGAGGTCATTAAAGATCATAAATATAGGGTTAATCATTACTATGGTATGTGGAATCTTATAATGATATTCCCATTATCATTTGGAATGCTATTTATGATTATGACTAATAATATTAATTATGGTGATTTTTATACATTATCATTTTTTATATTATGTTCTATATTCTTTTTAATATCATTAATATTAAGAAGTACTATTTTAAAAAAAGAATATAATATGGGAGTAAGATGCTTCGATGTAAATAATTTAATATTCTTTTCTTATGGTTCTTTAATGATATTATTAAATATATTAAAAATAAGAGTAGAGGATATTAATAATAGTAGCTTATTTGATAGTATTTCTTTTATATCATTAGTAATATTAAATTTTATATTAACTCATTTTATGGTATATTATCCTGCTAAGGCAATTGTATATTCATTTTATAAAGAAGAATATAATCCAATAAAAACAATATATAAATTTATTAAATTATTAATGATGAGACATATATTCTTTTTTATTGGATTATCATTTACAACAATACTTGGTACTATATATATGTTATTAGGATATAAGGATTTAACTAATATAAATCATATATATGTATTTATATCTTGGTTTTATTTAGGTATGGTTAGTTTAAGATTAATTACTTTTATATGGAGCCTAAATATTAAATATAGTAAATCAAGTGATGTTGATAAAATGCATGCGTTATATAAGGTAATGCTTACTAATTCTATAATTACATTCTTTCTAACCTTATTTTTATCTTCATTATTATTTGTTATATATAATGATAAGATAAATCAAAGTGCTTCCTGGTTTGTATTTATCCAAGGTGGGTTTGTAAGCTTTAGATTTATTATATTATTGACTGATGTAATAAAATCAAGGAAAACAAACAACCCATATGATATAATGCTTGCAGGAGAAGGAATACTTACTACCTTAGTAATGATTTATTCTTTTGTAATTACTATATTAGTATTCTTTGGCTTTATTAATATAATACCTATTGTATCAATTGTTATTGTTATATTATTAATAGTAATATCATTATTGTTAAATATAGATATGTTAATACGTTCTATTAAGGGCTTAAAAAACAAAAATAATATAGATATTATAGAGGAATAGTAAAATCGTTAATTGAATAAGATTATAAATTAATTTATAATTAGAATGTATTTTAATTTGTTGAGGTGAAATATATGTTTTTAGCGTCTCCATTTGATAAAACAATAGATAAAGTATTCTTTATTTCTATAATATGTGGAATTTTATTTGTTGTTATATGGTTTATATCTGCAAAAGTAGTTTTATATATAAAAGATAAGAATTATAAGAAGGAAAAAGAATTAAAGGAAGCAAGAATTAATAAATCAAATGAAGAATTAGAAAAATATAATTCTAAAGAAGAAATTAATAATGAAGATGCAAAAGAAGACATTGATAATAAAGAAGATATAATAATTACAGATGATAATATAGAATCAAATGATTTAGTAAGTGAAGAAGAAAATGAAACTCTAGATTCTATAGTGCGAGATAATGAAGAAGTATTAGAAAAAGAAGATAAAACCGAAGATGTAGTAGAAGATGTTAGTGCTTTAGCCAATGAAGATACATTAGAGGTTAATAATGTTACTGCAGTATTATTTGATGAGGATAATGAAAATAAAGCTTTAGAAGATGATATAGTAGAAGATAATATATCAACAGATGAATTAGAAAAACAATCTTCTATTGATTCAAAAGAAACTGAAGTTACTGAAGAAGAAAATGTAGAAGAATTAAATACTATAGAAGATAATAATTCTTATGAAGAAGAAAATGTAGAAGCTTTAGAAGAGGCAAAAGAAGAAAAAGAAGAAATAGTAGAAGAATTAAATACTATAGAAGATAATAATTCTACTGAAGATATCAAAGATTTAAAAAGCTTAGATGATGTTGAAGAATTCCCATTAGAAGATGAGGTTAGTGAAGAAGATTTAAGACCTGAAGCAAAGCCTAAGAAATTAAAAGGT
>JAEELJ010000036.1 GCA_016288855.1 Acholeplasmatales bacterium | reverse complement strand
GGTTCATGAGTGTTACACCAAGGAGTACATCTATCTATAAACACTTTGAATTGTCCTGGAATATCTGCCCAATAAGATGGAGATACAGAAACTATTTTATCTGCCCATTCATACTCTTCAATAAGCTTATCAACATCATCATTCTGATAACATTTTGCAGTCTTATGACATTTACGACATCCTTTGCATAGTTTAATGTCATAATCATCTATACAAACCTTTTTAATAGTATTAGAAGAAGAAAGATTATTTGAAACAATATCAACAATTCTTTGTGTTGCACCATCTCTAACAGGACTACAATTGATAATTAGTATTTTCATAGTTTGACTCCTTAAAAAATATATTTTGTTGATTTTATCGTATTTTAGTCATTTTTTCAAGTGGATATAAAACTCTTTTATTTGTTTCTTTATTCATCTATGGTATAATAATATAGAAATATTTTTATTGTAAATTAAATTTGGGATGGGATGATTTTATGTTTGAATTAAATAATGCTCAATTATTTATGCACTCAGTCAATAAAAGAGGATTAAATCAAAGTTTAACCTTATGTGGTAGTGCTGTTCTTTTTAAAAAATATAGTGATGAAGAATTACAAATTGCAGTAAATAATCTTTTAAGAGAAAATAAGACTCTTCGTACATATTTTATTGAAAAAAATCAAAAAACTTATCAAGATTTTGAACCATATAAAAAGAGAAATTTTAAAATAAAATTTTTTAACTCTATTGAAGAAATGGATGAATTTGGAAAGATTTATGCAACTATTCCTCAAAATTATAAGATAGTATGTGATGATGAAAAAGATAAAATAAAGAAAAAAAAGTCACATAATATTTTTTTATTATTTAATTATTTGAAGCAACAAAATAGTATTAAAAAAAATAAAAAGAAATTAGGATTAATGGATAATGAATTATCATGCTTTGACATTATTCTAATCCAATTACCAAATGCTAGTGGTGCATTTATAAAAATGAATCATATAATATCTGATGGTTGGTCAATGTATTTAATCGCAAACCAATTATTAAAATCTTTAAATAATGAAGAATTTAAAACTTATGAATATAATTATTTTATAGAAAATAATAAAAATTATGAATTAAGTGAAAGAGGAATTCTAGATAAAGAATATTTTAAAAACGAATGGTTAAAATATCCAAATAAAACTGTTATATTTCCTGGTAAGATTTATTCTTTTAAAGGGAAAAGAAAAGAATTTGCATTTGATATAGAAGTATCAAATAAAATAAAAAATTACTGTAAAGAGAATCAAATATCTGAAAGCGTCTTTTTTATTAGTGCTATAGGTATAGCACTATATAATAAAATAAAAAATGATAAGTTTTATGTTGGAATGATTAATGCTAATAGATTAGGTCTTATTGAAAAAAATATGGTTGGTCTAGCGGCATTACAATTACCATTGTTATTAGAAGTATCTAGTAAAATGTCGTTTAAAGATTTTTTAGTTCTAAATAAAGAAAAGACTATATCATTATTAAGACGTGTAAGAGGATATGTTAAACCAAAAGAAGTAAATGGATTATATACTGATTTTTATATAAGCTTCCGTAACGCAACTATAAATACAGATTCTAATTTAAGAATAAAAGAGTATTTCCCAATGGCTTTTGGAAATGTAGTTACTCTTGCAATAGAAGAGAATTTTAATACTAAAACCTTTAATATGTATTTTGATCATAATATAAAAATTAAAGATGTTGAGGCAATAAAAATTTTAAATGTAATTTCAAATATAATAAATAAGGTTCTTAATAATAATGAATTATTAATTAAGGATTTAACAGTGGAGGATTAAAATGTTTGATAAGGTAAAAAAAATATTAGAAAATTATACGGAAAGTGAAATAAAAGAAGATTCTTCACTAGTTGGAGATCTTGGCTTATCATCACTTGATATAGTTTCTATTGTTGCTGATTTTGAAGATGAATTTAATATAAAAATTGAAGATAAGGATATATATAACTTTTTAACTGTAGATGATATATTAAAATATTTGGAAGAAAAATGTAGATGAAAAATTTAAAGAATCATTATAAAAAATTAAAAGATATTAATTTTAAAAGTATATTTGAATTAAGAGTTAAATATGATCCAGATAATATCTTATATTTATATGGTGATGAAGGAAAAGAAATAAAAAAGAGTGTAAGTGATTTTTATTATGATGTATTAAAACTGGGAACTTATTTAAGTAAAATTTATAATAATAAAAAAATAGCTCTAATAGGTGAAAATAGCTATAATTGGATTATTAGCTATTTTGCATCTATTTTTTCTGATAATATAATTGTTCCATTAGATAAAGATCTTCCTTTTTCAGATTTATCTGATTTATTAAAAAGAGGAGAATGTGAATTATTAATTTATTCAAAATCATATGAAGATATAGCAAATAAATTAAATAACGAATTAAAAATAAATATATTATCAATGGATGAAATCGATAATATATTATTATATGATTATAAAGAATATTATGAATATAAAAGAGGTATAGATGATCTTTGCGCAATAATTTTTACATCAGGCACTACAGGCTTACCTAAGGCAGTAATGTTATCTGAAAGAAATATTTGTTATGATAGTTATTATGCAAGCCTTAGTTTATGGTTAAAGGGAAATTCAGTTTTGACATTGCCACTTCATCATACTTTCGCTTTGTCTGTTAATATAATTGGTGCATATATTTGTGGATGTCCTGTTTATATTTCTAAAGGGATAAGATATTTTACAAAGGAACTAAAATATTATAATGCTAGAAGTTTAGCATTAGTTCCATTATATTTAGAAACAATATATAAAAATATATGGTTAACTGCAAAGAAAAATAATTCTTTAGATAAATTAACTAACGCAATAAAATTAAGTGATAGATTAAGAAAAATTGGTATTGACCTAAGAAAAATATTTTTTAAAAAAATCACATCTAATATTGGTAAAAATCTAGAAAATATTATATGTGGTGGAGCATTTTTAGATCAAAAATATATTGATTTTTTTGATAGCATTGGTATAAAAGTATTCAATGGTTATGGAATAACTGAGTGTTCACCTATTGTTAGCGTAAATAGATATAAAAAAAGAATTAAAAATTCAGTAGGTATGCCAATTTCATGTCTTGATGTTAAAATAATTGATGGTGAAATTTGTGTTAAAGGCGATAGTGTAATGCTTGGCTATTATAAAGATGAAAAATCAACATCAGATGCAATAAAAAATGATTATTTCCATACGGGAGATATTGGCTATAAAGATAAAAATGGTTTTATTTTTGTAACAGGTAGAATTAAAAATTTAATAATTCTATCTAATGGTAAAAATATATCTGCTGAGGAATTAGAAAAGAAAATATATGAAATTGATGGTGTAGAAGAAGTTGTTGTAAAAGGTGAAAATGATATTATTGTTGCTGAAGTATATATAGATGGTAATAAAAAAATAGATAAAGAAATAGATTTATTAAATCATCAAATGCCTCCATATAAAAGAATTTCAAAAATCATATATAGAGATTTTGAATTTGAAAAAACAACAACAAGAAAAATCAAAAGATAATATATAACTAAAAAAGATTTTAAATATTACATTAGAGTAAGGTATAGCTGATACGAAAGTATTGGCTATTTTATTTATATAATGATAAAACTAATAGTATTTAATGATTATAGATTATTTATACATTTTAGTTTGTTAATAAAATTTTTGGTAGAATTATAAATAGATATCAATTATACTATGGTTAAAGAAAACTAATATTTTATAACGGTGAATTAATATGAAAAATAATATAATGAATTCAATTGAATATAAGAAATATAATACATCCTATGAACAAGAAGTAATAAATATATTTATTAAAGCCTTTGAACATTATCCTCTTTTTGAGATTGTTAAGAATGATTTTAAAACAGAAAAAAGATACCATAGTTTTTATGATAGTTTTATGAAGTCTTTATTTAAAGCAACAATCAGAAAGAATGAATGTTATATTGGTATAAATGATGGAAAAGTCATTGATTTTATTATTATTGATGCTCCTACTGATAGGCCTGTAGGATTTTTGGATTATGTCTTATGTGGAGGCATAAAACCTATATTAAAGCTAGGATTATTTAATGCTTTAAAGTTTCTTAAGCTTTCTGATGAGACAGAAATTGTTGTAAAAAGCATTAAAGAGCCACGTTGGCATCTTTATTTTTTAGTAGTTGAACCAAATCATCAGTGCGAAGGTGTTGGTTCTGATGCCATAAAGAATTTTTTAATACCTTTTGTTAAAGAAAAAAACGGTAATCTTATCACTGTTACGACTAATGCGAAACATAATGTTGATTTTTATATTAAAAATGGTTTTTCTCTCATCAAAGAAGAAAATCTAAAATATAAAAATAGAACTGTTGAAAATTTTAGTTTTAGAATGGATTTATAATACAATTATGAAAATTATATTAGAAGCTAAAGAATTAATAATAAGAGAAATGAATCTTGATTATTTAGATTCCTAAGGATGGTTTTATCAGATAATATAAATAATATTTCATCTTAAAAAGCTATAAAAATGGAATAACATTTATTAAAAACATTTTGAATCAGATAATGGTGAAATAGATAAAGTATACAATTTATTTAAGATTGGTAGGGGGTTAAAATGGATAATTTTGTTAATGAAAAAGATTATAAATTATTAGAAAAAGATAAATATACCTTCTTTGTTTTAAAAAGAGTAATGGGTGGAAAATGTAATTTATTATTATCTAATCATGAGGATATAATAATTTGCTTTACCGAAAGCCCATATCCTATTTGGATTTGGACAAAGGATAATATATCTAATGATAAGAAGGATTATATTTATAATTTAATAAAAGAAAAAGGTTTATTGAATAATAAATATAGCTTTAATATAAAATATGAATTATATGAATATTTTATTAATAGGGCAAAAGAAGATAATATAGATATTAAAATTTCAATAAATATGTTTGCTTATGATTGTATCAATCCAATTAAACCAAAAAATGATGTACCAGGTAGTATTCATTTATGCTTAGAAGAAGATATAAATGAAATAGTTAATATCTTAGAATTGTTCCATACTGAGCTTGGATTAGATAAAAAGGATGATTATTCAAAGGATGCAGAGGAATTTATTAAACAAAAGAACACATATTTATTTAAAAATGAAAATGGTATATTTGTTGCATCTGCAAGATATGTACCTAATGGTAATTTAGCATCTATTTCTTTAGTATATACTAAAAAAGAATATAGAAGAATGCATTATGCAGAAAAGCTAGTATATGAGGTTACAATGATTGCAAAAGAATTAGGATATACGCCTATGCTTTATACTGATGCTTTTTATATTGCATCAAATAAGTGCTATGAAAAAATAGGATATAAGCTTCAAGGTAAGCTATGTTCTATAAGAATTAATTAAGGAATGGATAATAATTATGTTTAGAAAAATGAGAAGATTTAAGCAAGAAATATCTAGGGATGAATGTATAGAATTATTAATTAATGAGAAAAGAGGAGTATTATCTTTATTAGGTGATGATGGATATCCATATGGATTACCAATTAATCATTATTATGATGAAAAAGATAATTTGATTTATTTTCATGGTGCAAAGGAAGGACATAAAATTGATTCTTTAAAAAATTGTAATAAGGTTAGTTATTGTGTTTTTGAAAAAGGAACTAAAAGAATAGATCATTGGTCATATGATGTAAGAAGTGTTATTATCTTTGGGACTATTGAATTTGTTTCTGATATAGAAAAGGTGAAAGATATTTGTAGAAAATTATCTTATAAATTTACGAATGATACTGAAGCTATTGAAAAAGAAATAAATAGCGCTATTAATAGAACTCAATTGCTATGTTTAAAAATAGAGCATATGTCTGGGAAGCTAGTTAATGAACAGTAAATAATATATTAAAATATAGATAGATATTACTGTTTGTAATTTAACTTAGCTGTTTGGGAATGATTGTCTTTCTTGCTTTATACAAAACCGCTTATTTAAGCTGATGACGTCTATGAGTTTTTTACTCATAGAATAAATCAGCTTTTTATTTTTAGGAGTATATTATGAATATTTTTTTATTTATTATTTTTTACATTTGAAATTGTTTTATGGATTATGAAAACATTTTAATGTACATAAGATATTTAAAAATCTAGACTTAATATGCAATATAAGTATAATTATTTTGAATAGGTGGTATGATAATATGAACTTAACTAATGAAGAAAAAAGTAAATTAGAAGATATCTACCAAAGATTTTTAAATGATGAAAAGATTTTGAAAATGAAGGAAATAAGTATGCACAGAGGTTCAAATACTTACATTCATTCATTTAAGGTTGCAAAGCTTGCAATAAAAAGGGCTTTAAAAAGAAGAAAGAAATTAGACTTAGAATCTATTTTAATTGCATCTATATTACATGATTATTATTTATATGATTGGCGTAAAAACAAAAAATTAAAAAAGCATCATGCAAGTAGACATCCATTTATTTCAGTTGAAAATGCAAAAAGAGATTTTGATATTCCTGAATCTGTTGCATATATTATTAAAGTCCATATGTGGCCTTATAATTTTAAAATGTTTCCTAAAAGCACTGAGGCAAGAATTGTTAATAATGCTGATAATATTATTGCAACAAAAGAAGTATTTACAAGTAAGAAGCATAAAGATAAGAATGTAGATAAATATTTAGATTATATAAAAACATTATTTTAATAATTAGAAAAACTTTGATGAAAAAAATCAAAGTTTTTTTCTTTCTAAATTATAAGAAATGATATATTATATAAAAAGTGTGAGGCAATAGTATGGAAATTAAAAAGCTTGATTATGAAAAATATAAAGGCGTTAGATATAGCTGTAATATAAAATCTGATTATTACTTAGATATAAAAAGAACCATAAAAGGATTTGATTTAGAATTTATAAAATCAGAAAATACTATAGAAAAAGTATTATCTGATGATATGCTATCAGATTGGTTAGATAATCCTATAAGCTATGGTGCATTTATAGATAATGAGTTAGTTGGATTTGTTGAAGGTTTTAAAGAAGACTGGAATAATAGATTTAGAATTACTAATATTTGTGTGTTTGATAACTATAAAAGAAGAAGTGGCTTAGGTAAGTCTTTACTTGATAAAATACTTATAGATGCAAAAGCTAGTAATGCAAGAATGGTTGTATTAGAAACGCAAAGTTATAATTATAATGCAATCAAATTTTATCAAAAAAATGGCTTTGAAATTATTGGGTTTGACCTATATGCATATTCTAATGAAAGTTTTAATGAAAAAAATATTAGGGTTGAAATGGGGATAAAAATATGATATTATGCTAGCCATATAATATTTTTTTATGGTGGTAATAGATGAAAACAATAGGTTATAAAGCAAGTGGTTGGATTATTATATATTTTATTGTTCTAATAATTGGAATATTTGGTTTAATTGCAGGTCTTTCAATAGGTTTTGATGGAGAAGGTGCTTATATTACTTTTATGTCAGCATTAGCAATTGTTGTTTCAATTGTATTATTAATTATTTTAATATCTACTCCAAGAAATCTAATTGTTCAGTTGAATGATAAGGAATTAAAGATTTATGATAATGTAATTAGATTAGATGAAATAGTTGATGTAACTTATAAATGTGATCGTTCAAGAAATTGGCCAAGATATACATCTGGTACAGTAATAATAAAAACTAAAGGAAATGTTTATACTGTAAGACATGTAAGTGATTGCGAGGCTGTTTCATTTGATATTAAGGAATTAGTCCGTACTAAAACTACTACTAAATAATTTTTGTAAGGCCTTATAAAAGTAAAATTTTATAAGGTTTTTTTGTGCTAAAATAAAAATAGAAATAGAACTTCTAAAGCGTTTTCGTTTACAATTTGTATAAATGAATCTCATATATTAATAATTCAATATATTTTACACATTTTATTAAATAAAAGTATTGATTTTTTGGGGATTTTTTTTATAATTAATTTGTTTTTAAAATAATAGTATTTGCGAGGGTTTAGAATGGATCAAGATAGAACACCTTTTTTAGATGCATTAAAGAAGTATATTGATGAAAAAGTATCACCATTTGATGTTCCAGGACATCATATGGGAAATGTAGATAATTTATTCAAGGATTATGTTGGAGAGCTAACATATATGTGTGATGTTAATGCTCCAAGAGGACTTGATAATCTAAATCATCCTAATGGTGTAATTCAAGAATCTCAAATGATAATGGCTGATTGCTATCATGCAGATGAAGCATTCTTTTTAATAAATGGTACATCTTCAGGTATTATTGCAATGATTTTAGCTAGTGTTAAGGCTCATGAAGAAATTATTTTACCTAGAAATTGTCATAAGTCAGTAATTAATGCACTTATTTTATCAGGTGCAATTCCTGTGTTTGTTATGCCTGAATTTGATAGAAATCTTGAAATATCAAATCAACCAACTGTTGAAGATTATATTGAAAAAATGGATAGCCATCCAAATGCTAAAGCTATTTTTGTAATTAATCCAACATATTTTGGAGCAACAAATGATATGGTTAGATTAGCTGAAGAAGCTCATAAGAGAGGTATGATAGCCCTTGCTGATGAGGCACATGGTGCACATTTAGGCTTCCATGACAGATTACCTATCGCTGCAATGGATGCAGATTTTGATTTATCTGCAGTTTCAATGCATAAAACTGGTGGTGCTTTAACACAAGCTTCAGTTTTATTAAGAAAGGGTAATAGAGTAACTCATTATGATGTTTTTAAAGCATTAATGGTTATTAATACAACTTCACCTTCTAATTTACTAATTGCATCACTTGAATCTGCAAGACATTATTTATATCATAATGGTGAAAAAAGATTAGAAGAAGTTATTAATATGGGTAATGATGCAAGAGCAAGAATTAATGAAATACCAGGCTTTAAGGCTAGAGGAAGAGAATACTTCATTAATCAAGGCTCTTATGCATATGATTGTACTAAATTAGTTATTGAACTTGAATCATTAACAATTAATGGATTTGAGTTATATAATATACTTAAGGATGAATATAATGTTCAGATGGAATTAGCTGAGCAATATGTTGTACTTGCGATACTTGCAATAGGTACAAAAAAGGAGCATTTAGATAATTTAATAAATGCTTTAAAGGATATTTCAAATAAATATTACGTAGAAAAGAGAACATACCCTAAATATTATTATGATTCACCATTCCCAAAAATGGTTATGAGACCACGTGTAGCTTATCAGGCCCCTGTATTAAGAGTTAAGCTTGATGATGCAATTGGTTTAATATCAAAGGAATCTATTATGATATATCCACCAGGAATCCCTCTAATTATTCCAGGTGAAGTCTTTGATCAAAATATTATTGATCGTATTAAGCAATATAAGAAGACAAATGCGACTGTATTAATGGATTATGATGATCTTACTGTATCTGTTGTTGATTATGATCAATATTTAGAAAATAGAGAGAATGTGGAGGATAGATTTGATGACTAATCCATTAAATGATTTATACACGTTACCATTTGAAGGAAATATGCATGATGGTACTATAATTTTACTTCCATATAGAATTGATACATGGGAAGATGGAGGTTTAAAAGCATTTAGTGAATTTTTAAATATCATTGATGCAATTTCTTTATATGAGCATGTATATGTTATTAAAAGTAAGAATGTTAAATATGATACAAGTATTTTAAATAATAAGAAAAATGTATCAGTTCATAATTTAGAATATGATGATTCTTGGGCAAGAGATAATACATTAATTTTCTTAAGAAATAAAGAAGGAAAATTAAGATGTGTAGATTTTGGATTTAATGCCTGGGGTGGTAATTTCGATGGACTTTATTCATCTTGGGAAAATGATGATAAGCTAGGATCACAATTAGCTCAATTATTAAATGTTGAATACTATAGTGATAAGGATTTTATCTTAGAAGGTGGTTCAATTCATTCTAATGGTAAAGGTGTATTATTAACAACTGAGGCATGCTTATTATCTAAGGGAAGAAACATAAACCTAACTAAAGAAGAAATTGAAGAACATTTAAAGAATATGCTTGGAATGAACAAGGTAATATGGCTTCCTCATGGAATTTATAATGATGAAACTAATGAGCATGTTGATAATATGGCATGCTTCTTAGATGAAAATACAGTATTACTTGCAACATCTAAGGATAAAAATGATATTCAATATAAGTGGAGTATGGAAGCAAAAAAGGTATTAGAGGATAATAATTTAAATGTAATTTTGGTAAATTGCCCTAATCCATATTTAGCATTAACAAAGGAAGAAGCAAATTCTATTGTTTTAGATGGTAATGCTAAGCCTAGACTTGAAGGAGATAGATTAGCAGGCTCATATGTTAATTTCTATATGGGTAAGGATTTTATTATTCTTCCAAAATTTAATGTAGAAGAAGATAATGAAGCATATGATGTTTTAAATAATTTCTATAAAGGTAAGAAAAAGATTCATCAAATTGAATCAAGAAAGATTTTAGTAGCAGGTGGTAATATCCATTGTGTTACAATGCAAATAGGTAGAGGTGAATAATATGAAGGTAAAAGTAGCTGCAACTCAAATGTCTATTTCATGGGATATTGAATCTAATATTAAAAAAGCAGATTCAATGATTGAAAATTGTGCTAAAGATGGTGTAAATATTGTTTTATTACAAGAATTATTCTTAACACCATATTTTTGTCAAAAGGAAAAATATGAATATTTCGAATTAGCAACAGAATATAAGAATAATAAATATTTAGCCCATTTCCAAGAAATGGCTAAGAAATATAATGTTGTTTTACCTATTTCTTTCTTTGAAAGAAGTGGCAATAATTTCTATAATTCTTTAGCAATGATTGATGCTGATGGAAAAATCCTAGGATTATATAGAAAAAGCCATATTCCAACAGGTGAATGCTATGAAGAAAAGTTCTATTTCACACCTGGTGATACAGGATTTAAGGTATTTAATACAAAGTTTGGTCATGTAGGATGTGGAATTTGTTGGGATCAATGGTTCCCTGAAACAGCTAGAATTTTAGCATTAAAGGGAGCAGAATTATTATTCTTCCCAACTGCAATAGGTACTGAACCTGTATTACCTAAGGATTCAAAGGATCATTGGCAAAATACAATGTGTGGTCATGCTGCCGCAAACATTATGCCAGTTATTGCATCAAATAGAATTGGTACTGAGGTTGAAGGCGATTCATCTATGACATTCTTTGGTTCATCATTTATAGCAAATGAAGAAGGAACTAAGATTAAGGAAATGGATAGAGTAACTGAAGGCTTTATTTCATATGAATTTGATTTAGATGTAATAAGAAAAAAGAGATATTCTTGGGGTGTATTTAGAGATAGAAGAGTAGATTTATATACTCCTATCCTTAAAACAGATGATTCATTTAATATCTAAAATAAAATAAATTTAAAAGCTGATTATACTATTAGGTAATACTTAATGACATAATCAGTTTTTTGTTTTATAAAGTTTATCTTAACTTTTTAAAAAATATCAGTTATAATTAACATAAAGGTAACCAATATATACAATTTAAGAAATGAGGATGATATTATGAAGGATAATAAGTATAAAGGTACTCAAACTGAAAAGAATCTAGAAAAAGCATTTGAAGGTGAATCGCAAGCAAGAAATAAGTATACTTATTTTGCAAGTGTTGCAAAAAAGGAAGGCTATGAGCAAATAGCCGCATTATTCTTAAAAACTGCAGATAATGAAAAAGAACATGCAAAAATGTGGTTTAAGGAATTAAATGGTATTGGAGATACTAAAGATAATCTTTTAGCGGCCGCAAATGGCGAAAACTATGAATGGACAGACATGTATGAGGAATTTGCAAAAACTGCAGAAAAAGAAGGATTTATAGAGCTTGCAGCTAAATTTAGAGCGGTTGCATTAATTGAAAAGCACCATGAAGAAAGATATAGAGCTTTATTAAGAAATGTAGAAATGCAAGAAGTATTTAAGAAAAGTGAAGTTAAGGTTTGGGAATGTAGAAACTGTGGACATATCGTTGTAGGTACTAATGCACCAGAGGTATGCCCTGTATGCAATCATCCACAATCATATTTCGAAATAAATGCTGAAAATTACTAGTTTTTACTAAGTAGGGTGATACCCCTACTTTTTAATTTTATATTGGAGGTGTTTTGATATAAATTTGGTGATTATTATTTAGAATTTGAAATGTTAGCTAATAATACTATAACTATTTATAATAATAGTGGTACAATAGATATTGATTATATTAGTTTTAAGGAGATATCTTGAATTTTATGAATAAAATAGTAGTTGTAGGTCCTAGTGGTGCTGGGAAAAGTACACTTTCAAGAAAACTTAGTAGTAAGCTTAATATTAGCTTATATCATTTAGATAATATATTTTGGAATAGTGATAAAACACATATAACTAAAGAAGAATTTGATAAAAAGCTTGAAGAGATTTTATCATTAGATAATTATATTATTGATGGCGATTATTCTAGGACATATGAAGCTAGATTTAAAAATTCAGATACTATTATATTTCTTAATTATCCACTAGATTTGTGTATTAATGGCGTTTCAGAAAGAATAGGGAAGAAGCGTTTAGATATTCCTTGGGTTGAAGAGGAATTTGATCCTTTATTTATGCAATGGATAAAGAATTGGTTTATTGAAACTAAACCAATTCTTTTAAATTTATTAGATAAGTATAGGGATACTAAAACAATTATTGAATTTAAAGATAGAAATCAAGCAAATGATTTTATAAATAGCTTATAATATTAAGCATTATTGAGGAGATTATAGTAATGAAATGGGTAACAATATGGGGGAATGCACAATCTATTTGTGTTCCTGAACCCCAAAGATATGCAAAGGATTTAACATTAAGATATCCAATTTTTGTACCATTTGATGGTGATAAAATAAGAATAACATTAGATAATTTTTTGATTGATGAGGAAGTATTTATTAATTATATATCTATTGGTATATCAGATAGGTTATCTGATGAAGTTATAAATAATATAGGATATTTAACTTTTGATGGAAAAAGAAATGTTTCAATAAAGGCACATTCTTATATCAAATCTGATCCCTTTGATATAAAGCTTAATAGTGATTCTTATTTAATGGTATCAATATATTTAAAGGATTTTACTAATTTATGTGGTGGTGTTGATATTAAAGGACCATTATCTAAGGGATATTTTGGATATGGTGATATGGGATTATTAAACAAGCTTGATATTAATAAATCAAAATCAACATCTTGGGTATATTTTTTATCTAATATAGATTTATACACTTCTGATAATAATTATTCAGTTATTTGCTATGGAGATTCTATTACATCACAGGATTGGCCTGATTATATGTTATTATCATTAAGAGAAAATGGTATTAAAAATATATCTGTTGTAAGAAAAGCAGTATCTGGTACAAGAATATTAAGACAATATGATTGTATAACATATCAATCTTATGGTCTTAAGGGTGAAAATAGATTTATGCATGAGGTTTCATCTGTTATGGGTGCAAAGGCAGTAATTGTTCAGCAAGGTATAAATGATATAATTCATCCAGTTGGTACAGATATAAATATATTTAGACCATTATCAGACCTACCAACTAAGGATGAATTAATTGGTGGAATAAATTATTATAAGAAGATATCAGAAAGCCTAAATTTAGAATTTATAGTTGGAACATTACTTCCTATATATAATTGGAGAACATTTGAAGATTTTAGAGAAGAATTAAAAAATTCATTTAATAAAGATTTAAAAAAGAATTACAATTGTATAGATTTTTCAAAAGAGGTTTCATATCTTTATGGTGGAATATATCGCTTTAAGGAAGGATATGATTCAGGAGATCATCTTCATCCATCTAAGCAAGCTTATAAAATGATGGGTATATTAGCTTCTAAGAAAATAATAAATGATTTATTAAAATAAATATAACCTTTTTACACTTTCATATGTAATTAATACAAAAAATGTGGTATTCTATTACTAATAGGGAACGATACAAAAGAAAAGAGGTTATATTATGATGAGATTAGTAACAAGAAGTGATTTTGACGGGCTTGTATGCGCGATGATATTAAAGGAGCTAAATCTTATTGATGACATCAAATTTGTACACCCAAAGGATGTTCAAGATGGTAAGGTTGATTTAACTTCAAATGATATTACAACAAACCTACCATTTGATAAAAGAGTAGGATTATCATTCGATCACCATGAAAGTGAATTAATTAGATTAAAGGATGTTGATACATCAAAATTAATTATTGATGGTAACGCAAAGAGTGCCGCAAGAGTCGTTTATAATTACTATGGTGGAAAAGAAAAAATAAAAGGCGTTTCTGAAGAAATAATGGAAGCAGTAGATAAAGGAGATTCTGCTGATTTTACAGTTGATGAAATCCTAAATCCAAAGAGATGGGTTTTATTAAATTACATTATGGATGCAAGAACTGGTTTAGGTAGATTCCGTGAATTTAGAATTTCTAATTATGATTTAATGATGGAATTAATTGATAATTGCGTCAAGCATTCAATTGATGAAATATTAGAATTACCTGATGTAAAGGAAAGAGTAGATTTATATTTTGAACAAGCTAATCTTTTTAAGGAGCAATTGAGAAGAATAACTAAGATTCATGATAAGGTTGCAGTAATTGATTTAAGAAATGAAGATATAATTTATGCTGGTAATAGATTTATGGTTTACGCAATGTATCCAGAAGTAGAAATATCTGTACATGTTGCGTGGGGATTTAAGAAGCAAAATACTGCAGTAATGATTGGAAAGAGTATTGTAAATAAGAATTCTAAATTTGATATTGGTGCATTATGCTTATCTTATGGCGGAGGCGGACATGTTAATGCTGGTACATGCCAATTAGATAATGATAAGGTTGATAATGAATTACCAATTATAATTAATAAATTAAATGGTAGATAAAATATACCTCCAAGTAAGCCTTGGAGGTATTTTAAATTAAAAGGCATGATTTAATTCATGCCTTCATCGATTTAATTATTATGATACATATATAAAGATTCAGCTAATATCCAGTTAGAAATAGTAAATGGATTATTATATGTATAATAATTACCATCAAGTGAATATTTTGCTTCGAATTTAAGGCTATCTTCTACATAACAGAATGCTAGATTCACTTCATATAATTCAAATACAACATATGGATCAAAATATACTACTCTATATTCAATATCTAAATAACAATCAATATCACATAGGAATAAAAGCTTATAGAAACCTAATGGATAATCCTGGGTTAAAGATAAATTAGTAGCGCTAGCCTTATGATATTCCTGATATGGAGTAGAATCATTAATATCTAAAATATTTTTAATAGAAGAATATGTATTATCATATCTATTAATACCATTATCTGGCATTTGATAATCTTTATTACTAAAATCATCAATAAAGAAGCTTGGTGCTATATATTTTTCATTACGTTTTTCATCTATTATCTCTTGGCTTTTATCTTTAGATAGATTAAAATCTAAAAGATATGAATTATTTATCATACCATCATAATAAATATGTGTTTTTTCATGAACATAATTAGAAATTAGGCTATCATATATTCTAGAGCTAAACATTTTATATGTATTAGTGATATCAGAATCATATATATCATATTCATATGTATTTCTTTCATATGATGATCTTTTTATTGGATCAAATTTATCAATCATTACATCATTTGCTCTACCTAAATATAATAAGCTATTATGGAATGAGCCATTTGAAGAAGAAGCAATAACTGGATATCCTACTACATTATAGTGATTTTCAAAATCATTTTGATAATCACAAATGTCATATTCTGGATATGCTACTAAATTAGTAAATATATGATTTAGATTTTCTGTCCAATTACCATTAAATCTATAATATTTATCATTTAATGAATAATTAATTGAATCCGTCTTACCACTATATAAAACACTTGATAAATATTTTACAGTTTTTTCTTGTAATAAATTATCATTATAATTTTTAAAAGTGACTGTAAAATAAATTGGTGTTGAAGATTCCTTTAAGGTAAATCTTAATGGTAGATGTCCACCCTTGTAAATGAAATCAAAGAACTTTTCTCCTGGTGTTAAAAATTTTTCTAATTCATCATCAGAAAATAACGCTTCAGTAACCTTTTGATATGAAGTACTACCATCTAGGTATGTTGCCTTAAGCTTTATGTTTTGTTCTGAGAAATGACCAATTTCAATTGCTTGATTTGGTACATTAACGAATTCTAATTTTGAAACATTAGGATTTTTAAAAACACTTGGAACTATTGTTTCTATATCATCATTACTATTATTATTGTTATTATTACATGATACTAAAAGGACTAATAAGAGAATAGTTGTTATAAATAACATTATTTTTTTCATATGATTTCACCTTCCCTTTCATAAATACCATAAACATCAGTATCACCTGTTATAGAAGAGAAATCCTTATCCCAGCATACGAAATGATAATCATCCATTTTATATTGCTCATATTCTGGTGCAATAGCACCATCTGTATTTAATACTAGTTGCTCTGAAATTAAATTACCATTTCCATCAAAGAATCTTACTGTGTAATATACCTCTAATGTATAATAAGCTACTAAATTAACATCTCTATCCGGCATAATAAATGTATCATTTACATGATATATTTTTCCATTATAATACCATCCTCTAAAAATATAACCATCCTTATATAAAACATCTGAATTAACTGTAACAGTTTGACCAGGTAGGTATGGTGTTCTATTATTACCATCTATTGTTACATATTTTGCATCAGATGATTTATAGTGGAATGGTACTGTTATTTTTCTTGATGAAAAAGAAGAAGTATTTATTTCTATAATGATATTTCCACTTGTTTCTGCAACATCATTATCTACAAATATTTTACCATTTGCGATTCTAACCTTATCATTATCAGTAGTAATTGATTTGAATAGACTATATGATAATGGCTTTGAAATAAATACTGATTCTAAGAAATTAACCTCAGTATCATAGCTAAATGTTTTTGTCATTACCGCAAGTCCATCTGCATCAAATACATTAAATACTAATAAATTAGTATCTTTTATATTAGTTTCTATTTTATTTAATTCTAATGTATCAGAAGAAGATCTTTCTTTAATATTATATTGCCAGCCTAGCTTTAATAAAGGTGCTTTAACGTTATATAAGTCCCAGCTTGGATTAAATATATATAAAAGACTGACGCTTAATTTCACTCTAAAGAAGAACCCAAATTCTATTTGTGCAGCTGCATCACTATTAAATTCTTCAGTTATGAAATTATAAGAAATACTTCCAAGTCCTGATATAGTAAGATAAACTCCAGCATCTAAATCAACACTTATAGATGCTAAATATTTTAAACCTGTAATATATAGTGAGAATCTTATTTTTAAGAATAATTCATTAGATAGTGTACCTGCAAGTGAGCCTGATACAACACTTGCTTCAACCTTAGATGGTGATGCACCACCATCTCCATTACCACTTGATGAAGAATAATTAACTATTACATCATGTCTACTATATGTATATGCAATACCTAGTGTAATATTTAAATCTAGTTTCATACAAACATATAAATCAATATCTAATGATACATATCCAAAATGGAAGAAAATATATCCGATATTAATCATCATTGTATCTCCAACTACCTTATCACGCTTATATCCTAGACTATCTGCCTCAACCCACTTTTCCTTTAATTCATTAACGGCTCTTGTTGCACGAGATAAATCTAAGTCCTTTGGTGTATCAGGTACATATCCAACATTAAATTTTGGATTTTTTAATGAAACTAAGAATTGGAATGTAAATGATTCATCACTTGAAACAGCACAATTCATTTTTATACCAGTAGGAATTCCTAAAAATGTTTCTAATTCAGCATCCGCAGAAGCATTAAATGTTTTAACCCATTGGAATTTAAATGAAGCACATAATCTCCAGCCCGAATCAAATTCAAATGTAAATGTTATATTAAATCCTAAAGTGATTTTATTTCCTTCAGGTTTAAAGTTAACGCCAACTGATGCAATATCAATTAATTTATCTATTGCAGGTGAAAAGCCATATGAATCAGTTATTGCATATAAATGAACTAAAACAAAATCAGAATAAATCATATTTAATGCCATTTCTTCAACGTCACTTAATACGAAATCATCTTCCATATTTAGTTCTTTATTATCTATATGCATATCACATTTATTAAATATCTTATCAGCATCAGGACATTTATAATAAATTTTAGTTAATCCATTTTCAGTTGTTTTTCTTAATATTTCGATATATATCTTTTCACTATTGTTACTAAAAGTGATTATATCAGATGTATCTTCATTAATAGTACCATCGAAATATAAATAAGTATCATAATCACCATATCCTAAGAAGTGAGATACCTTATTGAAATCATAATCAGGATATGTAATTGTTTCTAATTCCTCATGGTCTTGATCCTTAACAGTAAATATAATATTTCTAATATTTGGATTCTTTGCATAAAATGTTAAATTATTATCATTAGATATATCTATAGTATATGCATTACCTGGTAGGAATCCATCTTTTGCAGAAACTAATACAACTCTTTGGTCTAAATCATTTGAAAATTTATATGATAATGATATATCATCACCACCACATTCAGTTCCTATGATTGATGATTCAATATCAGAATCACTTAAATAAAATGATTCAATTAAAACCTTAACCTGAAAATCAGGCTCTACATCCATAAATGTATTTGATAAATAATCTGGATTATCAATATTTATCTTTTCATAGGATAAGGTATCATCAAATTCAATATCGTCTACCCTTTTTACATTTTGTAAGGCTATTTGATTGCTATTGCCATTATCATTAGCGCAAGCACAAATTCCTAAAGTAAGCATTACTAAGGTTATTATTATCCCTAATTTTTTAAACAAAATTATCAACTCCCCTTATTAATTTAAAAAATCACACTACACATTTATTATACACTAAGACAAAAATGTAATAAAAGTTCAAATGAAATAAAATATTCGCAAATAACGCTTTCTTTTAATAGATATGCTATGATAAAATCAAAATGGTGATGAATATGGAAAATAAATTAATTATATTTGATTGCTTTGGAGTACTTTGTACTGAAATATCTCCTAAGTGGTTTAGAATGCATTTTACTGATGAAGAGGCTAAGGTTTTAAAACCTAAGTTTTTTAATGGGGCTGATAGGGGAGATATTGATATTCATGAATTAGTTGGAAAAATTAGTGATGAAACAAAAATTCCAACCTATGAAATATTAACTGAATGGAAAATGATATTTCATAAAAATGATGAATTAATAGATTATATAAGAAAATTAAAAGGCAAATATCATTTATGCTTATTATCAAATGTAGTAAAAGGGTTTGTTAATTTTTTATTTGAAGATCCTAATTATCTAAAAGATATTTTTGATAAGACATTTAATTCGTGGGAGCATCATACAAGAAAGCCTGAAAAAGAATTTTATAAATTATGTATAGATTCATATAAAGATTATAAATTTGATAAAATCTATTTTATTGATGATAATATGAAAAATCTAGTTGGTCTTGAGGAATTTAATATAACTCCTCACCTATTTACAACAAATGAAGAATTATTTGATTATTTTTCAAAAGAAGGAATTAAAGTAGATGAATAATTATATTATTAAAAATAAAAACGAAAGAACTAAAAATTTAGATGATATTTTTAATCATATTATGCAAATGCAATCTAAAATTAAAACATTAGATTTAATGCTTATAAAAAAGAATTTAGAGGATTTATATTATGTTGAAAATCTAGGTCTAGATTTATATGTTAATTTTGATTACATTGATGATATATTATCTAAAATAGAAGAAGATAATAATAGTGGTATAGATTTTAATATTATTAATTATCGTATTGCAAAATTATTAGTAGAATTATCTGAGGTAAGAGTTTTTAAAACAAAAAAATATTTTATTGATTTTGGTGTTTTATACCAAATGGATAAAATAGAAGAAAGAATTAAAATATTCGAGGAAAGCTTTGGTGATATGTTTAATAAGCTAAAGGCTTTTATGAATGTTAGTGATGAAGCATCTTTTTTAGCAAGAAGTATATTTGAGGTATTTTCTAGTGATGATGTTTTAGCTTTAACAAATTTTAATTATGGTATTACTATTAATTTTGATTTTATTAATAATAGGTTAAGTGAATTATTAAATAAAAAGAATCCAGTTATGTTTTTACAAATGATGCTTTTTGAAATAAAAGAAGAAATAAAGGAAATACTATAGAAAATTACCAAAATGAAAAAATCTTTCATATGTTATGAAAAAATAATGAAAACACTGTAAAATAAGGCAAACGTTTACATCAATAAAATGATTAAATACCTCTTTTATTTTTAAAAATATTTGGTATTATATAGTCGTTGGTTGTTTTATTCTTTCTCATTTGGACCAACAAATAACGTTATATTAACTCCTTTTTTGTTTTCTTTCTCTATACTATTCAAAAATCATTTTTTTAAAAGGAGTTTAATTCTAAAATACAAGAGCTTATGATAAGCTCTTTTTTTTAATTTCATTAAAATATAGTAATTTTTATTAATATATGATAAAATTAAGATAAATAAGTACTACGATTACAAATTTACATTATGGGCGGTGATAATATGGATAATATTGAATATGAGAAGACCATAACCAAAATATGTTATTTTTCTAATGTATTATTTTTATTATGCCATATTTTATATTTAATAATATTTTTATCGTTTAAAGCTATGATGTTAGTATATATAAATTGCTTTAGTATAGGCTTTTATATAATGATATTCTTACTGATTAAGAGTAGGTCTTTAAATTTATATTCTTATAGTGTTGCAATTGAAATTGCAGCATATATGACTTCAGCAACAATAATATGTGGATTTGGATTTGGATTTGAACTATGCTTTATTGGATTAACAATATTAGCATTCTTTGCATCATATTTTTCTAAATTTGGTAAAAAATTAATTAAGCCTTTACCAATAGGATTAGGTTATATGATTTTATATATATTTGTTTTTGTTATAACTAAGTTTGTTAATCCATATCCATATGATTTTCCTCTAATATTAAAGGATGTATTATATATTGCACATTCTATAGTAGTATTTATATTCGTTTTATTCTTTATGTATATAATAACTAATTATATTTTAAGACTTGAAAAGAATATTATTAGAGAAAGTGAAATTGATAAATTAACTCAGGTTGCAAATAGAAATGCATTAAATGGATTCTTTAACAACCTAGGTAATGAAAAGAATCATTATCTTGCAGCTATATTTGATATAGATAGCTTTAAGCAATTTAATGATGTTAATGGACATTTATGTGGAGATTATGTATTAAAAGAAATTGCAAGAATTGCAAAAGAAAACTCAGCTGATGATTTTGTGTCACGCTGGGGTGGAGAGGAATTCGTTGTTATTTCTAAAATTGAAGGAGACATTGGAGAAACTGTTAAAAAGATTGATAGAATTAGAAAGAGTATTGAAGAATTTGAATTTGTATATGAAAGAAAAGTACTTCATTCAACAATCACAGTTGGTGTTTCTGAATATTATGAAAATGATAATTTAGATCAATGGATTCTAAGGGCAGATAAAAAATTATATTTTGGTAAAAATAGTGGTAAGAACAAAACAGTATTTTAAAGATGGTATCTTATGATACCATTTTTATTTTAATTAAAAATATTATATGTTATAATAATTGTACTTTTTAGGAGATTATATGAGAATTTATTTAAATGAACCAGTATCTATAAATTTAATAGAAAAGCTTAATAAAATATTCACTTTAACTAAGGATATTTTTAATTGTGAAATTATAATATCTAGAAATCAGGTTGTAGATAAAAATATTATTGATAATAATAAATTTTTAAAAATTATTGCAGTACATGGTACTGGATATAATATGATTGATCTAGATTATGCAAAAGAAAAGGGGATTATTGTGTTTAGAACACCTTTTTTAAATGTGAATGCAGTCTCTGAATTAAATGTTATGCTTATGCTTAATCTTGCAAGAAAATATGATGAGGTTAAAAAAACAAGGATACTTGGAGATATTAATTATTTAGGTGAAGAGCTTAGAGGAAAAACAGTTGGTATTATTGGATTAGGACATATAGGAATTAGAACTAAAGAAATTCTATATAATGGCTTTGGCTGTAATATTATTGGATATAATAGAACTAAAAAAGATATCCCTAATGTCATAAATGTTAGCCTAGAAGAATTATATAAAAAATCTGATTATATCATTTTAGCTTTAGCATTAACTGATGAAACAAAGGAAATGATAAATAAGGATGCTTTTTTATTGATGGAAAAGAAACCATATATTATTAATTCAGCAAGAGGGGCTTTAATTAATAATTTTGATTTAAAATATGCATTAAAGAATAATTTAATTAAAGGCTTTGGCTGTGATACATATTATCCAGAGCCTGTTATGTTAGATGATGAAATCTTAAATTATAATACAATAATCCTACCTCATATCGGCGCAAACACAAAAGAAGCCTTAGATGAAATGGGAGAAAGATTATATAATAATTTAATTAATATCCTAGATGGTATTAAAATTGATGATGAATTATAGGAGTAATTATGAAAGAGATTAATTACACATGCGAGAAATGTGGCTTTAATTATAAAGAAAATATTTATAATGAGGTTAATATAATGGATAATCCTGAATTAAGAGATGATGTATTAACTGGAATGATTTTTATGCATAATTGTCCTAATTGTAACAATAAAACATTTATTCCTCAGTCAATGATATATTCTGATTTTAAAAATGGCTTTATGTCTTATTTAGGAGATCTATATGATTGCTATAAGAATTATGATGCATTTATAAATATATCTGATTTAGCACTAGAGGATAACACGCCAAAGCTTAATTATAGCTTTTCAACTAATTTATTAGATTTTAAAACTAATATAATCGCATCTGAAAATCATATAGACACAAGATATTTAAGAATATTTTTTGTTATATTAAGACATAATTTATTAAAGGTATATAAGGATGATATTGAAGAAATTAGATCTATGTCACTTGATTATTCATCTGATAATAAATTATTAATTAATTTAGAAATTAAAGAAAATGATTTAAGAACAATACCTTTTAATTTTGAATACTATAATGATTTATTACCTGAAATAACAAGAATAATGGAAGGCAATAATGCGTTAATGCTAGACTTAGATTTAGCTCAAAATATTATTTTAAATAAAAATGGATATTGCTATATTGATAATAATATTTACCATGTAGGCTTGATTGAGCATAATGGTATTATAGAAGAGGTATATATTCCAGAGCTTTTAAAGGATTATTGTGAGGCTGGAGATGATGTTGTTATATATAGTGAGGATTCTTTATATAACGCAGTTATATTAAATGTAAGAGAAGGACATTTGCTAGATTTTTCTTTAGAATTATTAGGATATCCAACTGTTATAGGTAAAAGAGAATTAAAGGCAGTTAGAAAGGTTGATATTAAAATAGATAATTCACCTTTAGTTGATGCCTTAAAGCTATATAAGGAAAAGAAGGATATAGATTATAGACCTGATGATTTAATGTTTAATACATTTGTTTTTGCTGAAATAGAAAATGATATATTAAAAGATGATGATGGTTATGTTAGAATATATGCTTCTAATGATGATGGATTAAAGATTGCTTCATCTTTAGATGATGTAATAAGAATTGTTACAATGGATCCAAAAAGCTATAAGGGTATATTATTTGTTGATGCTAATTTGAAAATGGAAGCTCATGAGCTGATGGATTATAGAAGCTCAATATATTTTTCTTATAATGAAAGAATGTCTTCGTTTATTGATATGATTACTGATTTAGAGAAGGCTTATTTAGGAGATGTTTATTTAGATATTATTTATTCTATAGATGGTAGAATATCTAAAGAAGAGGTAATTAATAAGCATAATTTAGATTTAGATAATTATAATTATTTATGTAATGTTGCAATAAGAAAAATAAGAAATATTATTTTAATTAATTATTAATATGACATTTGAAGAGAAATTGAAGAATTGTTTAATTTTATTTGAATTTAATAATTATGATGAAGTATCAAAGGAAGAAATAAATAAAAGATATAAAATTCTTGCCAAAAAATATCATCCAGATACTTCAGTAAATAAGGATGGAAATGAATTTGTTAAATTAATTGACGCTAAGAATTTTTTAATAAATAATTTAGCTTACATAGAAAATTTGAGGATGTATTATTATTCAAATAATTCTAATGAATATATTTATTCTAAAGCTATTGAATGCTTTAATAGTGATGATTATTTAACTGCAATAAATTTGTTTTCTAGCTTAGGGGATTATAAGGATTCAATTAAATTAAAGGAAGAAGCAATTATTATATTAGAATCTATAAATAATAAGATATATAATGATGGAATTTCTTATTTTAATAAGAAAAGATATTTTAAGACAATAAAGGTGTTAAATAATATTTCATATTATAAAGATTCTTCATTTTATATAAATGAATCTAAAAAGAAAATAAATATAATGTATTCATTTATTTTATTATTAATTGGTTTAATTGTAACATTATTGCTATTATTAACTATTGCAGTATTAAGATAAAGATTTATCTATATTTTTAGGTAAATCTTTTTTTTATGTATAAAAACTTGACAGTGTGTAAAAATGGACTATAATTGAAAATGTAATTGGCAGTTAATACTAAAGAGTGCCAATCTACAGAAGGAAGGTTTTAAAATGATTAGACCATTAAATAATAATGTGGTTTTAAAAAAGGAAAAAATTGAAAATAAGACAGCATCAGGAATTATCTTATCTAAGACTGAAGAAGAACCTGAATACGCAGTGGTTGTTGCTGTAGGAGAAGGTATAAAGAAGGATAATGGCGAATTAATTCCTATGAATGTTAAGGTTGGAGATAAGGTTATTTATAAAAGCTATAGTCCAACTAAGGTTAAGATTTCTAGTGAGGATTACTTAATAGTTTCACAAGATGATATTCTTGCAGTTATTGAATAAAAAAAAGAGGTAATAAAAATGGCAAAGTTAATTAAATTTGGTAATGACGCAAAGGATTTAATGCTAGAAGGAATTGATGATTTAGCAAATACAGTTAAGGTAACATTAGGACCTAAGGGAAGAAATGTTGTTTTAGATAAAGGATATGGTTCACCACTTATTACAAATGATGGTGTATCTATTGCAAAAGAAATATCTTTTGAGGATCCTTTTAAGAATATGGGGGCTAAGTTAATTATAGAGGTTGCGAATAATACAAATGATGTTGCAGGTGATGGTACTACAACAGCAACAGTATTAGCTCAAGAAATGATTCATAATGGATTAAATGAGGTATCAAAGGGCGCAAACCCAGTTTTGATGAGAGAAGGAATTAATATTGCTTCTAAAAGAATTTCTGAGGAACTTTTAAATTTAAGTGAAGCAATCGATACTAATGAAGATATTGCAAGTGTTGCAACAATCTCATCAGGTTCAAAGGAAATTGGTGATGTTATTGCTGATGCAATGAAGCTTGTTGGTAAGAATGGTGTTATTAATGTAGATGAATCAAAGGGTTTTGAAACATCATTAGAGGTTACTCAAGGTTTAAAATATAATAAGGGCTATATTTCTCCATATATGATTTCAGATGATTCAAAATCTATAACAATGGAAAATCCTTTAATCTTAGTAACAAATCAAAAAATAAATACAATTCAAGATATACTACCAATACTAGAAGAGGTTGTTAAAAATCATAAGCCATTATTTATAATTGCTGATGATATTGACCAAGAAACAGTATCTACTTTAATTATTAATAAGCTAAGAGGTACATTTAATGTTGTTGCAACAAAGGCTCCTGGATTTGGTGACCAAATGTCAGAAGAACTTAAAGATATTGCTTTAGTATGTGGTGCTAAATTCTATGATAAGAATCTACCAGATGGAGACTTAAAGAATTGTAGTATCGATGGACTAGGTACTGCTCAAAAGGTAATAGTTGAAAAGGATTATACAACTATTATTGATGGTGCTGGTGATAAGAGTATCTTAGATGATCATATTTCAACCTTAAAGAATGAAGCCATAGAAGAGAAGCAAAAATTTAAGCGTGAACAAATTGAAGAACGTATTGCAAAATTATCGAATGGAGTTGCATTAATTAAGGTAGGTGCAACAACTGAATCTGAGCTTAAGGAAAAGAAATTAAGAATTGAAGATGCACTAAATGCAACTAAGGCTGCTATAGCAGAAGGTATAGTTGATGGTGGTGGAGCTGCATTACTTGAAGTATATAAGAAGGTAAAGGGTGAGTTATCAAATGATAATGTTGATGTTAAGAGAGGTATTAATGTAGTATTATCATCACTTAAGGCTCCTTTATATCAAATTGCTGAAAACTCTGGATTTAGTGGAATGGATATTGTTGAAGAGCAATTGAAACAAAAGAATGGAATTGGCTTTGACGCAAAGAATGGTAAATTCCTAAATATGAAGGAAAATGGAATTGTTGACCCAACTAAGGTGACACGTTCTGCAATCCTAAATGCGGCATCTATTGCTGGATTATTCTTAACAACTGAAGCTGCAGTTGGTGATATTAAAGAAACAAAGGTAGGAAATCCTAATATAGGATATTAAAAAATATGTCTAGATTTTAATAATCTAGACTTTTTTCTTTTATTTGTAATAATCTAATTAACAAATCATAAGAATTCTTGTATAATTAAATAAAGAAGTTTATTTTAAGGGGAAATATTAATGAATATTAAGGAGAGTTTAGAATTTAATAACTTTGTTATTATAGGTAATACTATTAATAAAGAAAAGTATGCATATAAAATTAAATCTAGTATCCTAAGAGCAAATAAAAATTGCTTTTCAATTAAAGAAGATGGTAATTCATTAAATGAAGTGCCATTTGATATTGATGTACTTGATTTATGCATAAATCCTAAATACGGATTAGAATATTTAAAAGACTCTAAAAAGACTTATAAATATGTTGTTATCCAACCAGGTGCTGAATCTGATGAGATAATAAATTATTTAAAGGAACATAATATTGATTATGTTTTAGGATGCTTACTTTTAGCATTCAAAGTATATAAAGGAATCGAGGTAGAGAATAATGATTAAATATGTTGGCGTTGATGATTTAAATGTTGATTTATTTGAAAGTCAGTATGTTGTAAAAAATGGTATGAGCTATAACTCATATGTTATTTATGATGAAAAAATAGCTGTAATGGATACTGTTGAATTTGCATATGCAAATGAATGGTTAGAAAATATTAAAAAGGTATTAAATAAAAAGGTTCCTGATTATTTAGTATTACATCATATGGAGCCTGATCACTCAGGAGCTGTACAAGCATTCTTAAAAAAATATCCAACAACTACAGTTGTAGGTAATGCTAAAACTTTTGTAATGTTAAAGCAATTCTACCCACAATTGGTTTTGGCTAATAAGAAAGAAGTAAAGGATGGAGACAAGATATCATTAGGTAAAAATGATTCATTAACTTTCGTTTTTGCACCTATGGTACATTGGCCAGAGGTAATGATGTCTGTTGATAATGGAATATTATTTAGTGCAGATGCATTTGGTAAATTCGGTGCTTTAAAATTTGAAGACAACTGGGATGATGAAGCAAGAAGATATTACCATGGTATTATTGGTAAATATGGTGTTCAGGTTAATCAACTAATAAAGAAGCTTACACCATTTAATATTAGAGCAATTCTTCCATTACATGGACCAATTATTAAAGAAACATTAGCTCATGTAATTGATTTATATACAAAATGGTCAACATATCAGCCTGAGGATAATGGAGTATGTATTTTCTATGCATCTATTTATGGTAACACAAGAAAAGCTGCAATGAGATTATACGATCAGCTTCAAATGAAGAATTCTGAAATTATTGATTTAGCAAGATTTGATTTATCTGAGGCTGTATCTAAGGCCTTCTATTATAAGAAAATAGTTTTAGCATGTCCAACATATAATGGAGATTTATTCCCAGTTATGAAGACATTCTTAAATGCTTTAGCTGAAAGAAATTACCAAGGAAGAACTATTGCATTAATTGAAAATGGCTCATGGGCACCTATAGCTAATAAAAAGATGAAGGAATATATTGATGTTTACTTCAAGAATTGTGATATTATTACTCCTACAATTACAATGAAGGGTGCTATAACTTCTGATACTGTTCAACAACTAAATTTACTTGTTGGAGCACTAAAGAAATAATGTTTGATTTTTCTAAATATGAATTAATAATATTTGATTATGATGGTGTAATTCTTGATTCAATGCCTTACTGGTATCATATATCAACTGAATTTATATTACATAAGGGTAAAAAGCCAAAGGATGATTTAGACGACACTGTAGTTTATTACTTAACTCATGATGTTGCAAATAAATTCATTGAAGAATATGACCTTGAGGGTGGAATTGATGAGGTATTAAAGGAAATGGAATTATTCATTCTTGATACTTATCCATCAGTTAAAACAAGACCAAATATGAAATCTTTATTAGAAAGATTATCTATGAAGAAGAAAATACTATTTTCTTCATCTCCTAGTAAAATTGTAATACCATCTTTAGAAGCTAATAATATAAAAGATTATTTCAATAAAATTTATACTGCAAAGGAATTAAATATATCAAAATATGATGATTCCGGATTTGAATATATTACATACGATAATAATATTCCAAGGGATAAAATTTTAATCCTAGATAATGATAAGGATGTTATTAAAACAGCTTCAAAATATGGCTTTGATACAATATTTATAAAGGATCAATTTAACGAAAAAGAAATAGAAGAAGTAAAAAATTTTGTAACAGCAATTTATGATGTTAATTGTTTATAAGTAAGGATAGCATAGGCTATCCTTTTTCATTTATTTTCATTAAATAAAATATATAAATTTTAAGATAATTATTATATAATTATAGTATAGTAATTTTTGGGAGGACCATAATATGAAAATAATTCATACTGCAGATCTTCATATTGATTCTAAGATGGAAACACATCTAGATTCATTAAAAGCAAAAGAAAGAAAAAATGAATTATTATTGTCATTCAAAAGATTGGTTGAGTATGCTAAAACTAATGATGTTAAAGCAATTATTATTGCTGGAGATATGTTTGATAAAGCTAGAGTCTCAATTAAAACACGTGAGTTTATTGTTGGACTAATTAGAGAATATTCTAATATTGACTTTATATATGTTAGTGGAAATCATGATGAGGACTTAATAATTTCAGAATTTGATGATGTTCCATCAAATCTATATACATTTAATTCTAAGTGGCAAACTATTACATATGATGATGTTGATATTACTGCAATAGTATATAATGAAGCATCTAAAACATATATGTATGATACTTTATCACTAGATTCTAAAAAACCAAATATTGTTGTTATTCATGGACCTATTGAAGGCGAAGATGCAATTAATTTAAATTTATTAAAGGATAAGAATATAAATTATTTAGCATTAGGTCATATTCATAAATATATTAAAGGCTCACTTGATGATAAGGGAATATATGTATATCCTGGATGCCTTGAAGGAAGAGGATTTGATGAAATTGGTCCAAAGGGATTCGTTGAAATCGAAGTTAAAAATGGAGAAATTAAATCTAATTTCCATAAATTTGCAAGAAGAGAGCTTCATAATATTGAAGTTGATATAACTAATCTAGATAACTGGATTGATATTAGAAAAACTATTTCACTAAAGCTTAATGGTATACCATCTACTGATATGGTTAAAATAACATTAGTTGGAAAATATAATATTGATCTTATTAAACAAAATGAATTATTACTAGATTCATTAAATGATGAATATTTCTTTGCGAAGGTTGAAGATAAATCTAAATTAAATGTTAATCCTAAGGACTTTGAAAATGATGTATCATTAAAGGGTGAATTTATTAGAAATGTTTTAGCTTCTAACCTTACTGATGATGAAAAAAATTCAGTTATTGAATATGGTATTAAAGCTCTATTAAAGGAGGAAATATAAAATGAAATTAATTAGCTTATATATTTCCTCATTTGGAAAATTTAATAATTATTCATATGATTTTAATGAAAAAATGAATTCTATATATGAAGAAAATGGTTGGGGTAAAACAACTATGACAGTTTTCATTAAGGCTATGCTATATGGCTTAAATGATAGAACTGAAAGAGCTAAATATACTCCATGGAACAACCTAACTTCATTTGGTGGTTCATTAGTAATTGAGGTTGGAGACCATAAATATAGAATTGAACGTCAATTCTCACCTCAAAAAGCTTCATTAGATTCATTTAAAATATTTGATTTAAAAAGTAATCTTGAATTAAATAAATTTGGATCAAATATTGGTGAAGTATTCTTAAATTTAAACGATAAATCATTTGAAAGAAGTGTATTTATTCCACAAAAGGAATTATATGATGAAGGATTTGGTTCTGATATTGAAGCAAAGCTTGCAAATCTAATTGGTGGCACAAATGACTCTCAAACTTATGAAGAGGCACAAGGAATACTTGCTGATAGATTAAAAGAATTAAAAATGAATTCTAAAAAAGGTCTTATTATTGAAAAGAAATTTGAACTTGCAGAATTAGATTCTGAAATCGAAGAATGCAATAATAAGATTGATGGTGTTAAGCAAATTGAAGAAAATATTCAAAATCTAAATAAAAATCTTTCTGATCTTCAAGAACAAAAAAGAGATGCAAATAAAAAGATTTTAGATTTCCATCATCTTCAGGATAAGATTGCAATGCAAGGTATTGCAAAAACTTACATGGAAGATATTGAAAATACAAAGAGACAGCTTGAAGAAAATAATCAGATTTTTAATGGTCATAAGGTAACTCAAGAAGAGGTATTAGGAATTCGTACAAAGAATAAGGAATTACTAAATTTAAAAACAACCTATGAAATTAAAAATCAATATACAAATGTTGAAACAAGATTAAATGATTTAAAGAATCAAATTAATTTTAAGGATGATAATCCACCAACAGATGAAGAAATTCAAGAAATCTCTAAGGCTGTTGAAAAATATCAAAGCATTAAATCCTTAGAGCATGCGAATACTCAAGCATCTCCACAAACTGAAAAGAAGAAAAATACAACTGCAATAATATTAGCAATTGCATCAGTTATTCTTGCAGCAATTGGTATTGCATTAATCATAATTAGTGGATTTATTCAATCAGCACCTCAAGCTGAGCAAAATACAAATTCACCTGATTTAAAGAATTCTTTATTAATTATTGGTATTATTTGTGTTGCGATAGGTGCATTAGGAATAATTGGTTCTTTAGCATTAATAGTTTATAATTTCCAAAAGAACCAAGGAATTGAAATCCCATATGCAAAGGTTAAGAATTATGATTTCGAATTACATCAAACTGAAGAAAGACTAAGAGAATTCTTTGGTAAATACCACCTTTATTCTTCAGATTTCTCTAATAACCTATATATTATTCGTATTAATACACAACGTTATAAAGAAATTAAAGATGAATATGAAAGTGCTAATAAGACTAATGATGAAATTATGTCTAAGATTAAAGAAATTGAAAAGCTTGTCTTAGATTTCTTACAGCAATTTGCAACAACTGCAGTAACAGTTGAAGAAAAGATTGGTGAGTTAAATACACACCTAAGAAGACAAAGAGAAATTGAAAATCTTTTAATTCAAAAACAAGCTAGATATAATCAATATGTTACTTTAAATAAGCTTGGCGATGTTAAGGAAACAGATGTTGATATTGAAGCATTAAATAAGCTAGTTTCAGCAATAGATGATAAAATTCAATCTATTAATAATGAAAAAACTACATTATCTAATAAGATAGTTGAATTTGAATCTGATATTGATAAGCTTGATTCATTAAATGAAAAGAGAGAAGAATTAGTTGATGTTATCAATGAGCTTGATAATGAATATAATATGATTAGATTAACAAGTGATTTCTTAAAGGAAAGCCAAACAAGACTTTTAGAAACATATGTTAAACCAATGAGAGATTCAGTTAACAAATATGTTTCATTATTCTTAGAAAAGAACAATGATTATAACATTGATGTTAATTTCAAATTCCAATTTGTTACTGAAAATGGTATTAAAGAGCTTGATCAATATTCAAGAGGATTACAAACAATTATTAATTTATGTATGAGACTTGCATTAATTGACTGTCTATATCCAAATGAAAAGCCATTTGTAATATTAGATGATCCATTTGTAAACTTTGATGATTCAAAGCTTGAATTATCTAAACGTTTAATGAAATCAATTTCTGATAAGTATCAAATTGTTTATTTCACTTGTCATGAATCAAGAGAAATAAAATAGTATTTTTAAATTCCCTTATATTTTTTAAGGGAATTTTTAGTTTATTTGTGATATAATAACGAGGAAAGAAGTTGGTATTATGAAATACAAAAGAATATTTTTAGCTACTTTATCTACGCTATTGATGATGTCATTATCATCATGTAGCTTGATTCAATCATTCTTAGATAATATGACAAAAACAACTACAGCAACTGAAACAACAGAGTATGAGGATTTAGGAAATTATTATAAGGATTTAGATCCAATTACATCTAATTGTAATTATAAACTAATAAATAATTCTATTTATGTTGATGCTGTACCATCAACTGGTTATATAAATTTATTAGTTATTCCAGTTGAATTTAGTGATTATACATTTAGTTATGCTGGTTATGAAACAGATTCTCAGTTATATGATGACTTAAATAGAGTTTATAATGGAACAGAAGAGGAAACTGGATATTTTAAATCTGTTAGTGAATTCTATAAAGAATCAAGCTATGGTAAATTAAATTTATCATTTGAAATAGCACCTAAATATGAGGTTGGCCTTACTGCAAAGCAATTTAAGAGCCTTACTAATAGTAGTATAGATAGTGATACTGATAGATCAACTTATATATTAGAAGAAGCAGTAGAAAGCTATAGATCACTTTATGGCGATTCAAAACTTAAAGAATTTGATAATGATAATGATGGATTAATTGATGGTGTAATGCTTATATATAGCTGTCCTAATAGTGGTAATAACACTAATTTCGCAAGAGAAGTTGGTGATACTGAGCAATCACTATATTGGGCATATTGTTATTGGGACTCTAATAATTGTGCTGAGCTATTATATTATGCAGAAAATGGTATTAGTGGTCATAAGAATAAGAATCAATTAAAGGAATCTCCATTACCTGCATCATACTTCTGGGCATCGTATGATTTCATGTATGAATATCAAACTTGCCAAATAGGTGGTAATGTTGATTCACATACATTTGATCATGAATTTGGTCATATGCTAGGATTAGATGATTATTATTCATATGATGATGAGTATTATAGAGATGATACTTATTCTAGAGTTGGATTTGCAGATATGATGGAAGGAAATATTTATGATCATAATGCTTATTCAAAGGCAACATTAGGATGGAATACTCCATATATTGTAACAGGAGATTGTACAATAACAATTAAGTCTAGTGCTTTATATGATGAATGTATTATATTAGCTGATTCTTATGATTCTAATGCATTTGATGAATATTTAATGTTAGAATTATTCACTCCAGAAGGACTAAATTATTATGATTCACATTATGCATATTCATCTGCATACCCTATTTGCTATACTGAAGCAGGTGTTAAAATATATCATGTTGATTCAAGACTATGTTATTCTAGCTCTGGTGGTAAGGGAACATATTCATATACAACACCTAATGTAAATTTAAAATATGCTTATAAGGTTGCTGCTACTAATTCAGTTGATAGAGATGCTATACAAGGCAATTATGATTTAATTAATATTATAAATGCGGATAAATCATTAGGAAATAAGTCTAATACATCAAGAAATCCATTTAAAGATAACTCAAGCTTCTATGGAACTAATAGTCATTTATTTCATAATGGTGACACATTTACAATGTCAGATTATAAGAGTTTATTCCCAAATAGTACAAAATTAAACAATGGAAATGAACTAAATTATAAAATTGAAATATTATCCTTAAGTAATGAATCTGCAACTATAAGATTCACTCAAATTTAATATTTTATATAAAAAGGTCTTATTATTTTCAATAAGGCCTTTGTTTTGTGATACTTTTTCCTTGAAGTAATATATAATAAGAGTAAAATAATTATATTCTAAGGGGGCGATAATGATGAAAGGTATCAAAAGAATTGTTGGCTGGGCTAAGCAGTATACTTTTTTATTTGTGTTCATAGTCTTAATTTCAGTATTCTTGCAATGGCTATATTCTTATTTACCATTACATGTTAATTATGCGTTAGCAGTAATTGAACCTGACTCAAGCTATTCTAAAAATGTAAATTTACCATCATTTTTAATTAGCTGGTTTGAATCACAGTCTGATGTTTTAAAAATAGTATTAATTGTTGGTATCTCAATGATTTTATTACAGGCAATAAGAAGTGTATTAAGATTCTTATGTAACTATTCTCAAAAAAGATTAGCTGAATTAATTAGATTTAAATTAAAAGTAAAGCTATATGATCATATAGAGGATTTACCATTCTCATTTCATCAAAATCATGACGTTGGTGATTTGATTCAAAGATCTACATCTGATGTTGATCAGGTAGCTGATTTCGTTGCAAACCAAATTATTTCATTTATTAATGTTTTTGCGACAGTGTTTATTGGTGCAATTCAGGTTGCTATGATCAATGTTCAATTGATGTGGGTTTCAGTTGCAGTAGTACCTGTAACTGCAATATCTTCAATTATTTATTTTAGATATTGTAACCGACAATTTAATAAGATTGATAAGGCTGAATCAAAAATGACTACTGCAATTCAAGAAAATGTTAATGCATCAAGAGTAGTAAGAGCTTTTTCAAATGAAAAATATGAATATGAAAAAATGGATAAGCTTGCAAATGTATATAGAGATGAAAATGTAAAATTCAACAATGTCATGGCTATATATTGGGCATTACAGGATGTAGTTGTATTTATTCAATTTGCAGTTACAATGGCAGTATCAATTGGACTTGCAAAAAAGGGATTAGTTACTGTTGCTGAAGTATCAGCAGTAATATTATTATTAAATATGTTAGTATTTCCAATGAGAGGTTTAGGTAGAATTATTTCATCATTTGGTAAGGCATCAGTTGCTGCAAATAGAATTGGTGAAGTTTTAGATTCTCCAAGTGAATATACTATTAATGGTAATGAAAAGCCAGAGATTAAGGGTAATATTGAATTTAAGGATGTTTCATTTAAGTTTAAGGATGATGATAGACATTTATTAGATGGTATAAGCTTTAAAATTAAAGCAGGTCAAACTATTGCGTTAGTTGGAAAGACAGGTTCTGGTAAGTCTACAATTTGTAATCTTTTAGCAAGATTCTTGGAAATTGATTCTGGTGAAATCTTAATCGATGGAACTGATATTAGAAATATTGATAAGCATTATTTAAGAAATAATATAAGATATGTTGTACAAGATCCATTCTTATTCTCTAAAACAGTATATGAAAATATTGCAATCTCTAAAAAGAATATTAGTGATTGTGAGGTAATCAATGCTGCAAAAACAGCTGCAATACATGAGGATGTATTAAAGTTTAAAGAAGGATATAAGACTGTAGTTGGTGAAAAGGGTACTACATTATCTGGTGGACAGAAGCAAAGAGTTGCGATAGCACGTATGTTAGTTGATGAAGCACCAGTAATTATATTTGATGATTCTCTATCAGCACTTGATACAAAGACTGATGTATTAATTCGTAAGGCTTTAAAGCTTAAGTCTCAAGAACAAACAATGATTATTATTACACATAGAATTACAACCGCAAAGGAAGCTGATTTAATATTAGTTTTAGATGGTGGTGTAATATCTGAAATGGGTACTCATGATTATCTTGTTAATAATGGTGGATTATATTCAAAACTTTGGGGTATCCAAGGTGAGCTTGAAAGTGAATATAAAAATGTTTTAAAGGATGGTGAATAATATGGAAAAAGAAAATTTAGACCATAAGAGATATAATAATCATCCTTGGAAGAAAATAATTAAAACTGTATTTATGCATAAAAAATATGCATTTGGATTAATATTTTCTGGCATATTCTCATCTATTATTGATGTTATGATTCCATTAATTAATGAATATGCATTAACACATTACTTCCCAGAAGAAGGTGTACCTGATTATTCTACTGTAGGAATGTTCATCGCTATTTATATAGGCTTTGCATGTCTATTTGGTTTAGGCACATTCTTATTCATTTTCTTTGCTGGAAAGGTTGATGCTTGGACATCATATGAATTAAGAAAGGAAGCATATGAGAACCTACAAAAACTTCCATTCTCTTATTTTGATAGAACTCAGCAAGGATGGATTATGGCAAGATTAACTTCTGATACAAGAAGACTTGCAGAAATTATATCATGGGGTGCTATTGATATCTTATCAATGAGTGTTACTATGATAGGTATACTTATTGTATTAATGATTAAAAATATTAGATTATCATTAATATTATTAATAATTCTACCAATTATTTTTGTTGTAACAATTTGGTTAAATAGAAAGATTCTTAAGGCTTATAGAGAAGCAAGAGCAGAAAATTCTAAGGTTACTGCCGCACTAAATGAAGGATTTATGGGTATTAAAGCAACTAAATCCTTAGTTATTGAGGATAAGAATTCAGAAGAATTTAGAATTATTGCTTCAAGATATAAGCATCAAGCATTAAGAGCAGCATTAATAAGTGCTTTATTTGGACCAATAATCTTTATTACATGCTATTTCTCAGTTGGTACAACATTATATGTCGGTGCAACTCTAGCTATATCTGCACCAGCATTATATGTGTTTGTTGATTATACAATTAGATTCTATGATCCAGTAATGCATTTATCTCAAACATTAGGTGAATTCCAACAGGCTCAAGCTTCTGCAGAAAGAATCATTGCATTAATAGATGAAAAACCTGATATTGTAGATACACCTGAGGTTATTGAAAAATATGGTACAATAATGAATCCTAAATATGAAAACTTTGAACCATTAGTTGGTGATGTAGAATTCAAAAATGTATCATTTAAGTATCAGGTTGGAGAAGAAGTTTTACATGACTTTAATTTAAATGTTAAGGCAGGTAGTAGTGTTGCTTTAGTTGGCCATACAGGTAGTGGTAAATCAACAATTGTAAATTTAATTTGTAGATTCTATGAGCCTACAAAGGGTGAAATATTAATTGATGGAAAGAATTATAAGGATAGAAGTATTACATGGCTTCATTCAAACCTAGGCTATGTATTACAAACACCTGAATTATTTACGGGTACTATCTTAGATAATGTTAGATATGGTAATCTAAATGCAACAGATGAAGAATGTATTAAAGCTTTAAAAACTGTTAATGCAGATGAATTCATTGAAAAATTAGATGAAGGGTATAATACTAATGTTGGTGAAGGCGGAGGAAAGCTTTCATTAGGAGAAAAGCAATTAATATCTTTTGCTCGTGCTATAGTAAAAAATCCAAGAATCTTAATATTAGATGAAGCAACTTCATCTATTGATACAGAAACTGAAACAAAGATTCAAAATGCTATAGATATATCTATGAAGGGAAGAACTACATTTATGATTGCTCATAGATTATCTACTGTTGTAAATTGTGATTTAATTTTAGTAATGAAGGATGGTATAATTGTTGAGAAAGGTAATCATCATGAGTTATTAAAACAAAAGGGTTATTATTTTGAATTATATTCAAATCAGTTCTCAGAAGATAAAGTAAATAACTTATTAAAGTAGTTTATTAAAGCCAGTCAATTGTAAATGATTGGCTTTTATTTTATACTTTGGCGATATGTATTTCTAAAAAAACTTGTAAAAATATAACTTAAGTTATATAATATGTGCAAAGAATTCTTTAAAAAAAGAATAATAATATTTTGTTGGGGAATGAAATATTTAATCTAAAGAGAAGGTGATTTTTATGTATTCGATAGAATTTTTAAAAGATTTTCCTTATTTTGAGGAATATCATAAAATTGAAAGCAGTTTTACAATTGAAGATAATTTTGAGAATATATTAGACTCACTTACTGGTTTAATTTCTAGAAAGTATATTATTGGATATGCTAAATATCTAATCGAACAAAAATCACCATTTAGACTTATGATTATTGACTTAGATAATTTTAAACAAATTAATGATAACTATGGCCACAACAATGGAGATAAGGTTTTAAGAACAACTTCATTAGACCTAATGAGATTTATCGGTAAAAGAGGATTATGTGGACGCTTTGGTGGAGATGAATATTTAGTTGTTTTAAATGGAGATTTTGATTATAATTCTATTTATGAAATAATAAGACAAATGTTTCAAACACCAAAGGATGGTACATGCTCAAATGTATTTAGAAAGACTTTAAAATATAATGATTTCCAACCTTTTATAACAGCAACTTTAGGTGCGGTACAATATCCTGGGGATGCAAAAACATATGATGAATTATTCTTAGCAGCAGATAAGGCATTATATAGAGGAAAAGAAAAAGGTAGAAATTGCTATATTATTTATTTAAAGGATAAGCATGCGCATATTGATATAAATAAATTAAAGAAAAAATCAATCTTAGATGGTGTAACAAGATTAAACCATTTTGCAGAAAATAAAGATGATGATATATGCTTAAGAGTAAGAAAAATATTTGAATTCTTAAGAGAATTTATATCATCAAATGGTACATATTATATTGAACCTTCTGGTTATTGTAGAGGATTTAATATATATTTTAATCCAAAATATATTGATGAACTTCTTGATGATAATAATCAATTTGTTTGTAGTCAAAGAGTTAATGTTATTGAAAATAAGCTATTTGATTCAATTAAGGAAGCAAATGTATCAGCATTTATATTACAAAAATGTGTATTCAAAGGTGAAGCCCATGGATATATAATTGTATATGATAAGGAAATACATCATATTTGGCAAGAAGAAGATGCACTTATTACATATTGTGCAGCACATTTGATTGCTGAATTGAAATATTTTAAAATGATTTCTGAAAATTAAAGTAATCATTTAATAGGAGTAACATATGTATAATTATTTAAACTTATCTAAAATTCCATATTTTGAAGAATATCATGATTCAATTGATGATAAACCATTAGATGCTGATTTATCTAATGTTTTAGATTCACTTACTGGTGTAGTATCAAGAAGATATATCGAAGGATATGTTAGATATTTAATATCTAAAAAAGTAAAATTCACATATGTTATTTCTGATTTAGATAATTTTAAGCAAATTAATGATAATTATGGTCATTCATTAGGCGATATTGTATTAAAAACAATTTCTTCATCTTTGATTCAATATGTTGGAGATAAAGGTGTTGTTGGTAGATATGGTGGAGATGAATTTGTAATGCTTTTAAATGGCAATTATGAATATGATGATATTCATGAATTCATCAATGGTATGTATTATAATAATACAGTTTATCGTAGATATTGTGGATTAGGTTCTGTTTGTCCATTTGTAACATCAACTATTGGTTCAGTTAAGTTCCCAGATGATGGAGAAAACTATGAAGAATTATTCATTAATATGGATAAGGCTTTATATAGAGGAAAGATGAAAGGCAGAAACTGCTTCATTATTTTTAATAAAGAACAGCATGGAGACATTGATATATCTAGAATGAAGAAGAGATCAATGTATGAAATGATTACAACAATATCTGGAATGCTACGTGAGAATATAAATCCTGATGATAGAATTAATGATTCTCTAAATTATATTGAAAAAGCAATAAGAGTTGATGAAGCTGTATTAATTGATAATGATTATTATTGTGAGAAATTAGGAATAAAATTCCCAGAAGAAATATTTGATAATTTTGATTCTAATGGAATGACATCATGTACAGATAGAGTTGAATTAGAAGGAAATTCTAAAGTATTTAAGTTTCTAGAGCAAAATCGTATATTATCATTTATGCTTGTTAAAGTAATGTATGCTAAAAATGAACTATATGGTTACTTATTTGTTTTATCTAGAACAACACAGCACATATGGCAAGATGAAGAATTAGCATTAACTTATTATTTATCAGAACTTATTGGTATTGTTAATAAGCATAATAGTAAAAAATTTAAATTCACCCGATAAGGGTGATTTTATTTTTATTTAATATAGATATTTTATTTATATAAATAAAAATTATGTTATAATGGTTATTAGTAGGGGTGGGACTATGGATAATAAGTTAATTTTTATAATTTACATTTGCTACTTAGCATTTATGTCCTTAATAACTTTATTTTTATTTATCAAGGATAAGAAAATTGCAAAAAGTGGCGATGTTAATAGAATTAAAGAAAAAACATTACTAGGCTTTATTGCATATGGTGGTGCAATTGGTGGATTCTTAGGAAGAATTATTGCACACCATAAAACTGATAAAATCTATTTTACAATTACAATATTTGTAGCATTGCTACTACAAATTTTATGTGCAGCATGCCTAGCATTATATGCATATGGAATTATTAAATTTTAGGAGATTATAGTATGGCAACAAGTTTAGAAAAATCACATTCAAAATTATCAAATTTTAAACTAACTATTTTAATATTGTTAGCCTCACTTTCTATTCCTATTTTTATATTTGGTTGGATGTTTACTAATATAAATGAAATGTATGGAACATTCATCATGATATTTGGTGGAATTTTATTTTTATTAACTTTAATATGGTTAAGCAAATTTAAGAGGTAATAATATGAAAATTTTAAAAAGAATAATTATAACTTTATTAGTAATCATTTTATTATTAACAATTGGTATTATAGTTTTAGCAGTTATTGCATTTGATGGTTCTACTTTAGGATTTGATCCATATGGATCTCATTTAAAGCTTGAGCATGTTGTTGGTACTGAAATGGTTGATTCATTAAATAGTATATATGAATCAAATTATGAAGAAGACAAAAATAAAATTGAAATTGGTATTACTGCAGATACTTTAAATGATTTTGTTTTTGAAATGATTAGAACTATGGATGGTAATGAAAAATATTATGATGGTTCTAGTGACGAAAAGAAGTATATATTAGAAGAAAATAATATTAGATTCAATACTGTTGAATTTATCATGAATGAAGATTTAACATTAGCAGCTAAAATTAGATTAAATGCATTATCTTTCTATCAAACTTCATTATATTTGGCTGCAAATATTAGCGTTAAAACTGGTAGTGAATTAGTTGATTCAGGTGCATCTTGTGTTAATTTTAAAGATGATAAGCATATCTTAGATATTGAATTTAGTGAATTAAAGCTAGGTAATACATTAGGTGTTTCTGCATCTTGGATCAAATCAGTATTAAAGAATTTTAATTTAAATATTGATTCAGGTGTTAATTTTGATGTTAATAGAATGGCTTTATATTTGAATTTTGATGAAGTTTTAAAGAATGGTTGTAGTGATGAATTCTTATTATCTTTATTACAATCTTGTGACTATCAGGTGAATATTAAAAAGCGTGATACTGATACTGAACCAAAGATTTACCTAGATGTAGATACAAATAATATTTTCTCAAGTGATGCTATAAATGAAATTACAGCTAATAAGATGGATGTTTTTGCAAGAATCGTAACTGATTCTTTAGAAAATAATCCAACAACTCTATCAGAGGATGAATTTAATGCGTTAATTAATGACGGATTAAATAGTAGAATTGCTGAATTTAATAAAAATATTAATCTTGGTGATGAATTAGTAACATTAAGTATTTCTAATCCTTATTTTGATTTAGGAAATGAAGAATTAGTAGGTAATTTTAAATTTAATCAAACTAATTCAGTTGCATTAATTAGTATTGATTTTAACTTTGATAAGGATAATAGATTAGTAATAATTAACATTAATAATGTATATGCAGGAAAAATAAAAGCAAGTGCATTCACTGATGGTGATGGTACTATAATGCAATCTATTGAAATTCCTTTAAGTGAATTATTAGGAACTTATGGAAATAAGATCAAAAATATAACAATAGATAATACAACTGAAGAAGTAACAATTATTTATCAATAAAAGGTGGGATTTTATGAAATTATATAATGGACTTATGATGCCAGAGATTGGTTTTGGCACATGGCAAATTGATCCTAAGGATGCATCCTTAGCTTGTAAGATGGCATATGAAGCTGGATATAAAATGATTGATACAGCTGAATCTTATGGTAATGAAAAAGAATGTATTAGTTCATTTAAGTCAACAGAGGATATATTTATTGTAACTAAGCTTCCTGCACAATATAAAACTTATGATGAGGCAATTTCTCATTTTAATGAATCATTAAAGAAGCTTGGTAGAATAGATTTATATTTAATACATGCACCATGGCCATGGGATCAGCAGGGCAAGGATTGCATGGAAGGTAATATTGAGGTTTGGAAGGCTTTTTGTGATTTATATAAGGCTGGTAAGGTTGGCGCAATAGGTGTTTCAAATTTCCACCCTGATGAAATAGAAAAGCTTTATAAGGCTACAGGTGTTATGCCTATGGCTAATCAAATTAGATATTTTATTGGAAATAGACAAATAGATACATATAATTATTGCATAAAGAATAACATTGTAATAATGGCTTATTCTCCACTTGCAACATCAGAACTTTTACAAAGTGATGAAGTTAAGAAAATGGCAAAGAAATACGGCAAGACAGAAGCACAAATTTGCATTAGATATTGTATTGATACAAATACTGTGCCACTTGTTAAATCTACTAAGGAAGAAAGAATAAAAGCAAATTTGGATGTTGATTTTAAGCTTGAGGAAAAGGATATTGAATATTTAAATAGCTTAACTCCTCAAGCATCAACAAGACCATTTAGAAGTTAATTAGGAGTTAAAATGTTAATAAATAAAGAATTAGGTATAAAATATCCTATATTCTTAGGTGCAATGGCTAGAATAACGGACGCAAGATTTGCTTCCGTTATTTCTAATGCTGGAGGATTAGGTGTAATTGCTTCAGGAGACATGACTAAGGATGAGGTAAAAAAAGAAATTGATTTAATTAGGACTTTAACATCAAAGCCTTTTGGAGTTAATATAATGCTTCAAAGTCCCTATAGTGATGACATTGTTGATTTAATAATAGAAGAGAAGGTACCAATTGTTATTTTTGGTGCAGGTAGTCCTGTTAAATATATGGATAGATTGAATGAAGCTAATGTTAAAGTCTTTGCATTAGTTTCAAGTACATCTTTTGCAAAGAGATTATATAAATATAATCCTTTTGGATTTATTGTTGAAGGAACTGAATCAGGAGGACATGTTGGTTTTGAATCAACCCTTCCTTTAATTCAAGTTTTTAAAAAAGAATTTCCTGATGTTAGAATCATAGCTGCAGGTGGTTTTGCAACAGGTGAGTCCCTAAATGCTGCTTTAATGATGGGATGTCAAGGTATTCAAATGGGAACAAGATTTTTAGCATCAGAAGAAGCAAATGTTGATATTAAATATAAAGAAGCAATTATTAATTCAAGAGATAATAAGACTACTCTTACAGGATTAAAATTTGGTTTACCTGTTAGAGTAATTAAAAATGAAATGTCTGCAAATTATCATAAGATTGAAAAGGATGCTACATCTGTTTTAGATTTAGAATTATTAACTGTAGGCTCTTTAAAAAAGGCAATTTCTGGTGATGTTATTAATGGTTCACTAATGGCTGGTGAAATATCATCTGTGATTAGTGAAATTAAGCCTGTTAAGAAAATATTTGAAGATATTATTCTTGAGGCAAAGGAAGCAAATAAGAAGTATTTGTCTTTAATGGATGAAATAAATAATATATAAAGAAAGGGTAGTTAAAATATGTTTTCAAAATTTTTAGCTTCTAGAAAAGAAGCTTTAAAATGCTTAGTTAAAGAATTAAGTAAAACTTATAAATATGTTAGTATTTTAGGTACTGATGTTAAAGGTATAAGAGCTCAAGCAACAAAGCAAAATCAAACTGTTAGTGATGATGGTTATAATGAATGTGGATTTGTTGTTAAAATGACAAATGATGATATATTCTTTGAATATTCACTTGATGATATTAATGGTGATATTAAAGAATTAGCTTTAAAGATTGTTTTAGAATCTAAAATATCAAAATCTTTAGAAAGTAAGCATATAAAAAGATATGCAATTGATGAAGAAAAGCTTGAAAAGGATTTTGTTAGAGAATCAGATCTTTCAAATTATCAAGCAAAGGATTTATTAGTAAGTGCATCAAATATTAAAGATGAATTAATTAATAAGTGTCCTTCATGCTTAACTGCAGGCTGTATTTTAATGACAACTGATGTTTCAAAAATATTTGTATCAAAAAATAAGTGCTTAACTCAAAACTATACTTGGGTTAATGGCATTATAATATTAATGGTTAATGAAAATGGTAAGCAAGTACAAGTAAGAGAAGGAGCATATTCTATAAATGTTAAGGAAGTTTTAGATAAGCTTCCTACATTAATGGATAAGCTTGTTTCAAAAGCACATAAGCTTACACTTGCAAAGCCAATTGTTCCTGGATTCTATGATGTAATAACTGATGCATCTATTACAGGTCTTATTGCTCATGAAGCATTTGGACATGGCGTTGAAATGGATCAATTTGTAAAGGACCGTGCATATGCTAAGCATTGTATGGGTGAATATGTTGCATCTACAATTCTAAATATGAAGGATGGAGCTAAATCTGATTTAAGTGTTGCATCATATTTCTTTGATGATGATGGAATTCTTGCAGGAGATACTGATATTATTGTTGATGGTAAGCTTAAGAGTGGTATATGTGATATGCAATCAGCATTACAATTAGGCTGCAAGCCTACAGGTAATGGTAGAAGACAATCATTTAGCCATAAGACATATACAAGAATGACTAATACCTTCTTCTTAAAGGGTAATAGTACATTAGATGAAATGATTAAATCTATTAAGCATGGTTTTTATTTAGCTGAGACTAATAACGGAATGGAAGATCCAAAGAATTGGAATATTCAATGTACTGCTGAATATGCAATAGAAATTATTGATGGTAAGCTAACTGATAATTATTTCTCACCTGCAGTAATGAGTGGTTATGTACCTGATTTATTAAAGAGTATAACTATGATTTCAAATGATTATGAAATTGAAGGTTCAGGTTATTGTGGAAAGGGCTACAAGGAATGGGTAAAGGTTTCTAGTGGTGGAGCAAATGTTAAATGCAAGGTGAAGTTATCATGATAAATTTAATCGAAAAATTATTAAAAAATAATAAAGAAATATCTTCATATAAAATAATAGAAAGAAATGTAATTTCAAGCGAATTATATTTTGTTCATAAGAATATAGAGACTGTAAGAAATGTATCAACTACTGAATATAGTGTAACTTTATATATCATGCATGATGGATTTATTGGGGATGCATCTTTTAAAGTATTTAAGTCTCAAACTGAAGAAGAAATTGAAGAAAAAATAAATAATACTATTTTAAATGCTAAGGAGGTCTCTAATAAAGTATATTCATTAGAAAGTGATATTAAATCAAATGATGAAATTGAATCTAATTTCAAAGAATATAATTTAAAGGACATTGCTGAAAAAATAAGTGAAGCAGCATTTAAGGCAGATAATATTACTAACGCATCAATTAATGCTTTAGAAATATTTGTTAAAAAGATTACAAGAAGAATTGTTACATCAACTAATATTGATAGAAAAGAAGTATCATATGAAGCAATGGTTGAGGCAATTCCTACTTGGACAATTGGTAATGATTCTGTAGAATTATATAAGCAATATAATTTCTCTAATCTTAATTTAGATGATATTACTCTAAAAATTAATGAAGCATTAATGGAAGTTAAAGCTAGATTTGAGGCAAAAAAGCCTGAAGAGGAAATCAACTGCCCTATTGCAATAAGAGGTCTTGAACAACAAACGTTATTTAATGAAATTGCATTACAATTAAGCTATGCATCAGTATATCAGGAAGCAAACATTATTAAAATTGGTGATGACCTAAATCCAAGTAATAAATGTGATAAGCTAACTTTAACCATGGCATCAGAAATAAAAGGTGGATCTAATAACCATAAATTTGATTCTGATGGTTCATCTTTATTAACTACTAAGCTAATTGATAATGGTAAGGTTATTTCATATTTTGGTGGTGTTAAATATGCAACATATACTAATATGAAAAACACAGGTGCATTATCTAATAAAAAAGTAGAGTGTGGTAATACATCAATTAAGGATTTTAAATTACCATATTTTGAATTAGTTTCATTATCTGGCTTACAGGTTGATATGTATAATGATTATGTAGGTGGAGAAATTAGATTAGGATATTTACATACTAAGGATGGTATAAAGCCTATTACAGGTGTATCCTTCCAAACATCTATTAAATCTTTATTTGATAATTTAGTATTATCAAAGGAAGAAGAGGTTTATGAGGGATATTTAGGACCTAAATTATTAATGTTTAATAATGCTAAAGTATTATAAGAAAAAAGCCGATTAATTCGGCTTATTTTCGTCTTTTATGAAGTTTATAAATGAATTTGTAATTCTATTCTCAAAATTGCCTTTAAGCATTAAAACTTGCCTTTCTTTCAAGTCTAGGTCAGTTTTAATTTCATGTATCATATTATAATCTTTAACTAAACTCTTAGGTATAAATGCTATACCTAAGTTTTTTTCTACTAAAGGTATTATTTCTGATACAGTAGATACTTCAATATCAATATCATAGGATAATCCTTTTTCATTAAATAAATCAGAATAGTATTTATATGAAACTGTATTTGATGAAAGACCAATCTTAGGAAGCTTTGATAATTCAGTTAAAGAATATGAATTATTGAAATTAGAACCTCCGATTATTATATCCTTAAATTCTAATACTTTTTTTGAATTATTATTTTTAATAGGAGATGTAACAAATGCTAAATCTATTAAATTTAAATCTAGTACCTTAATTGCATCTATAGTATTATAATTTGTTATTTTAAAACGAATATTTGGCTTAATATTATGATATTCCATAAGAATTCTTGCAAGATATAGGTTTAGTGCTGTTTCAGTTGTACCTATTCTAATAATACCTATATCTTCCTTTAATCTATCTGATAATATATCTTCAGCATTTTCAATTTCCTTAATTGCAATATTTAAATGCTGATATAATATGATACCTTCATCAGTTAGTGATAGACCATTTTTTTCTCTATTTAATAATTTGACATTTAATGTATCTTCTAATATCCTAACGATTCTTGATAGATTAGGTTGAGAGGTAAGAAGAATAGATGCAGCTTTAGTAAAGCTTTTTTCTCTTGCAATATAATAAAATGCTTTATAGTAGTCATATGAAATATCCATAAAATACCTCCATAAGTAATTTATATAATTATTATATCATATATATATTTTATTTATAAGATATTTTGTTCTACAATATCATTAAAAAGGATGTGGTAGAATGGTTAAAAATAGAGATTTAACAATTGGAAATCCTACAAAGTTATTAATAGCTTTTTGTATCCCTTTGTTTTTATCAGCCTTGTTTCAGCAATTGTATTCAATAGGTGATTCTATAGTTGCAGGTCAAATGATTGGTAATGATGCATTATCTGAAATATCAAATTCATATGAGGTTACTTTAGTTTTTATTGCATTTGCGTTTGGATGTAATATCGGAACATCTGTAATAGTTGCAGAATTTTTTGGCTCTAAGAACTATTCAAAGGTTAAAACAGCTGTATATACGTCAACTATTACTTCATTAATAATGTGTGTAGTATTAATGATATTAGGAATTAGTCTTTGTACTCCATTATTAAGATTAATGAAGACTGATGAGGCATTACTTGGCCCATCAAGAGAATATTTATTAATTTATTGCTTTTCATTACCTTTTGTATTTATATATAATATCGCAACGGGTATATTCGCGGCATTAGGAGATAGCAAAACTCCATTTATATTCCTTGCAGTATCAAGTGTATTTAATATTTTGCTTGATATGCTATTTGCATATTTAGGATTTGGTGTTGCTGGATTAGCTTGGGCTACATTTATATGTCAGGTTATATCAGCAGTATTATCATTCTTAGTTGTTTTAGTGAAATTACATAAGCTTGAAACAAGTGATAAAATTAAAATATTTGATAAAAAGGTTCTAAAAACATTTTTAAGTGTAGCAATACCATCAATTATTCAACAATCATTTGTTTCAATTGGTAATTTAGTTATTCAAGCAGAAATAAATGCATATGGTTCAGGTGCTATGGCTGGATATGGTGCTGCAATAAAGCTAAATAATGTTATTATTACATCTTTAACAGCTGTTGGAAATGGTGTATCTAATTACACAGCACAAAATTTAGGTGCAGGAAAGAATGAAAGAATTAGAAAAGGATTATTTTCTAGTTTAATTATTGCATATACTATAGTTTTGGTTATTACTTTATTATATTTAGTATTAGCTAATGTTTTACTTTCATTCTTCATAAATGATATAGAAACAGTAGATAATCCAAGAGAAAAGATTGATCAGGCATATAATGTTGGAAAATCATTTATATATATTGTTTCACCATTCTATTTTGTTATTGCAACAAAGCTATGTACTGATGGTGTATTAAGAGGATCTAGATTAATGAAGTTCTTTATGGCTGATACATTAGTAGATTTAGCTTTAAGAGTTGGTTTATCATTTGTATTTAATTATATACTAGGTGTAAGTGGTATTTGGTGGGCATGGCCTATTGGATGGATAATATCTGGTGTTATGTCATTAATTTTCTTTTCTATGAAATATGGCTTTAAAAGGAATGAAAATATTAATAAGGAATTAGTTTTAAATTAACAAAGAATATTTTATAGGTTTCTTGAAAAAAGGAGCCTATTTTCTTTACAAAATACAGATAAAAATTGCACAAAAGTCCTGATTTTATTGGGTTTTAAAAGAAGTTTAAAATGTTAGCGATTTCATAATAAAAATAGATGATTTTGTTGTTGACAATAAAACTTCTTGGTGCTAATATATAGAGGCGCACTGAAAAGCGCAAAACAAATTGAGTCTTTGAAAACTGTATATGACAAACATTAAACGTAAAATTGAATTACAAACAATGATCAATTCAAATAGTTTAATAAACTAGAAATATGAATGAGCAAAAAGAATTAAAATTCTAAAAAATAAATTTTTTTGGAGAGTTTGATCCTGGCTCAGGATTAACGCTGGCGGCATGCCTAATACATGCAAGTCGAATGGGTAGCTTGCTATCCATGGCGAACGGGTGAGTAACACGTAGGTAACCTGTCTTCAAGTCGAGGATAACCTTTGGAAACGAAGGATAATACTGGATAGGTCGTTAAAAATCACATGATTAAACGATTAAAGATTATTATGTCACTTGATGAGGGGCCTGCGGCGCATTAGCTAGGTGGTGAGGTAAAGGCCCACCAAGGCG